>NZ_JASJVI010000035.1:0-37791 GCF_035019865.1 Cryobacterium sp. 10I5 | reverse complement strand
GAGCAGGGGTTGCGCAGGCCGGTCAGTTCGACGACGGCGTCAGCGCCGAGGTACAGCCGGGTGCCGCGGGTACAGCCTCCGGAATCGGTTTCGGGAAACAGATGGCGCACAGGCCACCCTCGAGTCCGTGGATGCATTCGTTGCTCAAAGCCAGAAAACCTCTCGTGTTCGTGTCCCCCACATTCTTCGAATACCCGTGTTCGAAGACCACGACTCAACGCTACGGTCATTTTGCCCCGAGCGGTTACCGGGATCGGCCCGGATGCGGGTTATTGGACGCAGAATTCGTTTCCCTCCGGATCGGCCATGATGACGTGATATTCCGGGAACGGCCCCCACGACTCGTCAACCACCCGGAGCACGGATGCCCCCAGCGCGACGATCCGATCCCGCTCCGCGTCGACCTCCTCCCGGCTCGGCGCCCGTCCCGGTACCGCGTTGATGTCGAGGTGCACCCTGTTCTTGACGGTTTTGCCCTCAGGGACCCGTTGGAAGAACAACCGCGGAAGTTTGCCCTCCGGGTCGCCGGCGATGCTGCGTGTCTCGAGGTCGGCCTCGGTGAGGTCGCTCGTGAGCACGAGTTCGCGCAGCTCCGGCGGCCACTCGGCGCGGGGATAGCCGAGCACGTCCGCCCAGAAATGCGAGAGCTCGCGCGGATGCTGCCAGTCGAAAACGATGTTGCCGATCTTGCCGGGCATGGTCCCTCCTCGGGGTCGGGGTCTTCGCGACCACTATGCACCCTTACGACGGAGCGGGCTGCGGTCTACTCTGGCCCCATCGGGCTCGTCCGGGGCCCGGGGCACGGACCAGGGAGAGTCAGATGAAGGCCGAACAGATCACCCTTGAACCCCGCACGCTCCTCGGAGTCCATGAGGTGATCCCGATGAGCAGGTTGACCGAATACTTCGAGCGCGCCTTCCAGACCGCCGCGGCCGAACTCGGCAGGCTGGGATCCCACCCGAGCGGGCCGCCGATCGCGCTGTATCACGGAGCCCCGACGGATGCAGCGGTCGACGTGACCGCCGGATTCCCCGTTGTCGACGACGTCAGCGCGACCAGGGCGGTCGAAGTCGTGCACCTTCCGTCCGGTCCAGCGGTCGAGACGTTCCACGTGGGCCCGTACGAGACCCTGCCCGCGACGTATACGGCCGTCACGGACTGGATCACCGAGCAGAAGCTCGCCGTCGCCGGGGACATGTGGGAGGAATACCTGGTCGGTCCCGACACGGAACCCGACCCCGCTCAGTGGCGCACCCGGATCGTGTTCCCGCTCGCCTGAGCGAGCCACGCGTTTTCGAAACGCGGGCGCAACATTCGCCCTCTAGCATGAGCACGCGACCTGTGACCATGACGAGCCAGGAGAAGGCGATGACACGAAGCTCCCGCTGGGAACGCGCGACAGACACTCCCCTGCTCGCCCTCGGAATCGCGTTCCTGATCGCGTATGCGACGCCGATCATAGCGCCGGAGATCAGTCCGGGCTGGCACCTGTTCCTCGAGTGGATCGAGATCGGGACCTGGGCGGCCTTCGCGGTCGACTTCGTCGTGCGGGTGAGCCTCGCGGAGGACCGCCGCGCGTTCGTGCGCACCCATATCCTCGATCTGCTCGCGGTCGCCCTCCCGTTGTTCCGGCCGTTGCGGGCACTGCGAGTGGTTTCGGTCGTGATCCTGTCCACCCGCCGGCTGAGCAAGGTGCTCAAGAACCGGGTGATGACCTATGTGGGAATCACTGCGGTGTCGGTCTGGTTCATCGCGGGCCTCGCGGTGACCGACGCGGAACGGAACGCGACCGGCGCGAACATTCTCACGGTGTGGGACGGCTGGTGGTGGTCGTTCATCACCATGGCCACCGTCGGGTTCGGCGACCACTTTCCCGTCACGACCGACGGGCGTCTCGTCGCGGTCGGCCTTGTCGTCACCGGGATCGCGCTGATCGGCACCATCACCGCGTACATCGCGTCCTGGTTCGCGAGCGCGGGCCGCGAGGCCGAGGAAGCGATCAAGGTCGAGCTCGGCGTGAACGAGGACAAGCTCGACGCCCTCACCATCGAGATCGGCGAGCTCAAAGCCCTCGTCGCGCGCCTGGCCGGCCAGCCGCTCCCGGCTCCGCCGACCGCGGACTGACGCTTCGGCCGACCCAGATTTCCCGGATTGCTCAGATGTCGAAGTCGGCGCGCGGCGGCGCCGTGCTGATCTCGGCCGCGGTCGCGGTCTGCGTCGCGGTCTTCGACGCCGAGCGGGCGGCATCCGTCTCGCGAATACTCTTCCGGGCACTCTGCCGGAGCGTCTGCGTCGGCGGTTCCTCGGTGTAGGACGACGTGACCATGATCGGCATGTGGTCGGACGTGCCGCGCGGGAGCGTCTCGACGTTCTCGATGGTCAGGCCGACCGAGGTGGCGAGGTCGAAGTGGCCCCGGAAGAACTTGTAGCGCGTGTACGTGCGGGTGTCACTCAGGGTGAGGTCGTAGCCGGACTCCGTGACCTTGTCGCCGAGGTTGCCCTTGAAGATCGGGTAGTTGTAGTCGCCGACCATGAGCGTCGGCAGGCCGGGGCCGAGCCGGTTGAGCTCCTCGTGGGCCGAGCGGATCTGGTTGCGGCGGAGGGAATTGCGCGCGGTGAGGGGCGCGGCGTGGAACGACGCGACGACGAGTTCGCGTTCGGCCTGGCTGTCGATCAGGCGGGTGCCGATCAGGCGCTCGTGCGCCGGGCGCAGGACCATGTCGTGCAGGGACTTCTTGAGCGCGAAGGCCTGCGTGGTCACGGCCTCGAACCGGTCCTGGCGGTAGTAGATCGCGAGG
Source organism: Cryobacterium sp. 10I5 (assembly GCF_035019865.1). Taxonomy (NCBI): domain Bacteria; kingdom Bacillati; phylum Actinomycetota; class Actinomycetes; order Micrococcales; family Microbacteriaceae; genus Cryobacterium; species Cryobacterium sp. 10I5. Next base: position 34,993 of record NZ_JASJVI010000035.1, on the reverse strand, counting down.
CCGAGCCGGTTGGTCAGGGTCGAGTCGGCGAGGTGGAGCGTGCCGATGTCGTCGGGCAGCTCGAGGGTGTCCGCCTCCTGGAGGCAGAGCACGTCCGGCTCGTAGGTGACGCAGAGCGCGGCGAGTTCGCCGACCGCCCGGTTCTTCCGAAGGTTGTAGCTGATGACCCGCACGTCTCTGACCTGGCTTCCGACTCGTGATGGTTATTCAAGCCTAATGCGCCTGCCTGAGTTGCGGAGAAAACACCTTCTTTGCTTCCGGGAAGGTGTTTTCTCCGAAACTCAGCGACCAGGGAGCGTTTATGAGCGGCTCAGGAGCGCGAACGCCTTACCCCGGTCCAGCCGCGGCTGCGCAAGCGTCGTTCGAGTCGAGCAACGAGCGCGATCGCTGAGTGCAGGTCGTCGTCCGTGTACTGCAGCATCTGCCAGCCATTGTCCTCGAGACCTCCCACCCGGCGGATGTCCCTCCGCCATTGAGTCCGATCCGTGCGGTGCTGATCCCCCTGGTACTGCCACTCCGACGTGCAGCGGCAGCGCGGACTCGAGGCGCCGCGGCAGCGGAAGCCTCATCAAACGCGCGGCAGTCGCGTGTGTGAAGAAGGCGTGTGGCGGCATCCGTATGGTCAATGCCTGGCACAGCGTGTCGACATCTGTGACGGCCCCGGGAGGGAGGCGGACGCCCCACAACGCCTTCCCCAGATCGTTGCCGGCCAGGCGCGACCGACCGACCCCAGCCAGGCGAGCCGCACCCACGGTGAACGGGTTCTCATCGAAGGGCGAGGGGAGGGGAATTCGCGCAATCATCCCTCGAGGATGCCTTTTTCGCTGAGATTGCGCGCGAATTATCCACAGTCCCGGTGGCGGATGCCCCGGCCGAGTTTCAGTTGCGGAGAAAGCACCCCGATGCGCACCGGGAAGGTGTTTTTTCCGCAACTCAGCGGCCGATTGAGGCTGGGAGGAGTGTCGGGTGGGGTCATTGCACAGTGGTGCCGTGCGTCGGTAGTTTGGTCGCGACGACGGGCGAGTCCGAGGAGGCCAGATCTATGACGGTGAAGCGGCCGGGCGCGGTGACTTTCGCCGTGGTGCTGATGTATATCGGCGGGATCGCGCAGATCGTCCTCGGCATCCTGACCATCTTCCTGCGGTACGTGCCCGATGTGGCCGCTGATGGGGTTGCCTTTGCCGTGACGCTGACGGGGGCCGGCATGATCCTGTTCGGTCTGTTCGTCGTCGCTCTCGCATCCGGGGTCTCGCGCGGGAGCCGGGTCTCGCGGTTGAGTGCGACGGTCGTGGTCGTGCTGGCCCTCGCGCTCATGGTCGCCGACCTGATCGTCGCGGATGACGGGGACTGGTCTGGCGTCGCGATCCAGGGGCTCGTCGTCGTGTGCGTGGTCCTGCCGTTGTGGACGGGGGCTGGGCGCCGCTACTTCGCGGTGCGCTGAGCGAGGGCCCGTTCCGCGTCGCGACGGGCGATGCGCCGGTGCGCGAATCGCACGATCTCGATGAGCGCGATGCACACGACGGAGGTCCCGAGTATGAGCAGCGCCGTGGGCAGGGTGGGGGTGACGAGCTGCAGGAAGCTGCGGCTGATCGGCACCGAGTACACGAGCACGAGCCCGACCATCATGGCGCCGATGACGAGGCCCTTGAACCGGGTCACGGGGCGCGACAGGACCACGAGGATCCAGAGGCCGATGATGGTCAGGATGAGCGTGGAGCCGCTGCGGATCTCGGCCTCGGGGATCTCGAGGTTCGCGGCGAGCTTGGAGTATGCGGCCAGGCCGAAGGTCACGGCGACCCCCGCCGGGATCGCGAAGGTCAGCGAGCGGCGGAGGAAGCCCGGCACGTAGCGTTGCGCGTTCGGGAGCAGGGCGAGGAAGAACGCCGGGATGCCGATCGTGAGCCCGTCGGTGACGGACAGCTGCCGGGGCAGGAACGGGAACGGCAGCAGCAGGATCCCGAAGGTGATCGCGAGGAAGGTCGCGTACGCGGTCTTGGTGAGGAAGAGCATCGAGACGCGTTCGATGTTCGCGATCACCTGGCGTCCCTCCGCGACGACGTTCGGCAGGTGCGAGAACCGGCCGTCGAGCAGCACAAGCCGGGCGACCGCCTTGGTCGCGGCCGCGCCGGAATTCATGGCAATGCCGATATCGGCCTCCTTGATGGCGAGGGCGTCGTTCACGCCGTCTCCGGTCATGGCGACGGTGTGCCCTGCCGACTTCAGCACAACCACGATCCGCTTCTTCTGGTCTGGCGTGACCCGCCCGAACACGATGTACCGGTCCAGGATCCCGAGGAGATCTTCGTCCCGGTCGGGCAGCCCGCGAGCGTCGAAGCCGTCCGGAGCGTCCAGGCCGACGTCGCGGGCGATGGCCGCGACGGTGTGCGGGTTGTCACCGGAGATGATCCGCACTCCGACGTCCTGCGCCGCGAAGTAGGCGAGGGTGTCGGCGGCGTCTGGCCGGATGTTCTCCCGGAAGGTGAGCAACACGACAGGGACGGCGTCGCCCGGCACGGTCTCATCGTCTGTCGGCGTGCCGTGGGCGAGCACGAGGGTGCGCCGGCCGGTGGCGGCGAGGTCGCGGGCCCGGGTCGCCACCGTGCGGAGGGCGCCGGCCCCGGGACCACTGCCGGGACCGCTGCCGGAGTCGCCTCCGGGGTCGGCGGCCGGGAAGACCATCTCGGGGCCGCCCAGGATCCACATGCCGTCGCCGAACACGACCGCGCTCCATTTGCGGGCGGAGGAGAACGGCACCCGGTCGACGGGCTCCTCCTGGATCGGATCGGTGAAGCGGCCGGCCAGGCTCCGTGCGGTCGCGTTGGCATCGTGCTGTGCCCCGTACCAGGCCAGGACGCCCTCCCACCCGGCGACCGGGGTCAGCGGATGCGCGTCGTCGAAGACGATGTCGCCCTGGGTCAGGGTTCCGGTTTTGTCGAGGCAGATGATGTCCACCCGGGCGAGTCCCTCGACGGCGGGCAGTTCCTGCACGAGCACCTGTTGCCGGGCGAGCTTCACGGCGCCGACGGCGAAGGTGATGCTCGTCATGAGCACAAGGCCGAGGGGCACCATCGCGACGACCGCGGCGATCGTGGCAGTCGCAGCGTCCCGCCACGCCCCGCCTGCGGTCGCTTTTTCCCAGCCGCCCTGTGCGACCATCTGCGCGTTGAGCACCAGAAGGGCGATCGGACCGATGATCCACGCCACCCACTTCAGCACGCGGTTGATCGAGGTGCGGATTTCCGACGCGACGAGGGAGAACCGCTTCGCCTCGGCGGCGAGGGAATTCGCGAACGACTCGGCCCCGACCCGGTCGACGGCGGCGAGTCCTTCCCCGGCCACGACGATCGATCCGGAGAGCGCGCGGTCGCCGGGAACCTTTTCGACCGCATCCGATTCCCCGGTCAGCATCGACTCGTCGATCTGCAGTCCGCGCGAGCCGGACACGATCCCGTCGGCAGCGACCTGGTCGCCGGCGCGCAGCACGAGGGTGTCGTCCATCACGACCGCGGCGACGTCGATCTCCTGCTCGATGCTGTCGCGAAGCACCCGCGCGTTCGGGGCGTTGAGGAGGGCCAGACGGTCGAGGGCCCGCTTGGCCCGGTACTCCTGGACCGTGCCGATGATCGCGTTCGCGATCGCGCTGAAGCCGAACAGGGCATCCTGCCAGCGGCCGATCGCCAGAAGCACGAGGAAGCAGGCCAGGATGATGCCGTTGAAGAGGGTGAGCACATTGGCGCGCAGAATGCTCCACACACTGCGGCTGGTGTCCTGCACGAAGGCGTTGGTACGCCCGGCCGCGACGCGCTCGGCGACCTCTGCCGCGGTCAGCCCGGTGTCCGGCACCCCGTGTCCTCTCCGGGCCGCAGGGCCCCGATACCGGGCCGCACGACCCGGTGCGAATACGGTACGACCGGGGCCACGTTCGCGCTAGCCGGAACGGCGAACTTTCTCGCGCCAGTCGTCGGCGCGTCTCACGAGGCTCAGCGCCAGCCGAGGCCCGGGGCGACGTGGGTGACGATGCTCTCGAGGAGGCGCGCGTTGTAGGCGACTCCGAGCTGGTTGGGGATCGTCACGAGCACGGTGTCGGCGTCCTGCACCGCGGCATCCGTCGCCAGCTCGGCGACGATCTGGTCAGGCTCACCGACGTAGCTCTTGCCGAAGCGGGCGAGACCACCGTCGAGGTAGCCGACCTGGTCCTCGGATTCCCGGCTGCCCGGGCGACCGAAGTAGGCGCGGTCCTCGTCGGTGACAAGCGGCAGGATGCTGCGGCTCACCGATACCCGCGGCGTGCCGGGGTGCCCCGCGGCCGCCCAGGCGTCGCGGTAGATCGCGATCTGCTCCGCCTGAAGATCACCGAACGGGACACCGGTGTCTTCGGTGAGAAGGGTCGAGCTCATCAGGTTCATGCCTTGCTCGCCCACCCATTTCGCGGTCGCCCGCGTGCCGGAGCCCCACCAGATCCGCTCGCCCAGTCCCGGAGCCTGCGGCTGGATCGGCAACAGGCCGGTGCCGGCCGACATCTGCGGGTTCGGGGTCGCGATCCCGGCCCCGATGATTGCGGCACGGAAGATGGACGTGTGCTCGCGGGCGACGTCCGCGTCGGTCTGCCCGTCGGCGGGAACATAGCCGAAGTTCTCGTAGCCGCGCTGCGCGGTTTCGGGCGACCCGCGACTGATGCCGAGCTGGAGACGCCCGTTGCTGATCAGGTCGGTGATCGCCGCCTCCTCCGCCATGTACAGCGGGTTCTCGTAGCGCATGTCGATGACGCCCGTGCCGAGCTCGATCCGGCTCGTGCGCGCCGCCATCGCCGCGAGCAGTGGAAACGGCGAGGCGAACTGCCGGGCGAAGTGGTGCACGCGCACGTACGCGCCGTCGACGCCGAGTTCCTCGGCGGCGACCGCGAGCTCCACCGTCTGCAGCAGCGCGTCTCGCGCGGTGCGGGCGAGGGAACCCCGCACCGCCTGGTGGTGGCCGAACGAGAGGAATCCGATGTGCTTCATGCCCGGTGCAGCGCGGACGGGCCGCCGGGTATTCCCGGCGGCCTCGCCGCACCGCCGTTCCCTGAACCGGACCGGAACGGACCGGGCCGGGCCGGACCGGGCGCGCTATGCGCGTTCGTTCCCGCGCCGCTTCACCCGGGGCACTCGCCGCACGGAGAGCCTGTCGAGGCGGCGTTCCACAACGGTGCCCTCGTCAAGGATCGTGGCGAGGGTGATGAGTTCGTCCACGAGTTCAGGCACGGGCCTCGCCTGGCAGCAGACGCACCAGCCGTGGGCGTCGAAACACGCGCGCAGGGCCTGCTCGTAGTAGTCCCTCGTGAGGCCGGGCACGTCGGATACCCGTGCCGTCGTCGTGGCCTGCAGCGAGTTCATCCCGCTGAACGAACGCCCGCAGCCACAGTCCCCGTATGGCGCCCAGCGGCTGTACGGGCACGGCTCGAGCATCCACACGAGCTCACCCTCGATGCAGCCGTTCGAGTCGCTGGCGCGGGCACCCTGCGTCGCCCCGGTGGCCACCAAAACCTTCATTTCCGTCCTCCTCGGTCTCGGCACGAGCCTCAGGGAGTGGATGGAACGACGCTAACAGGGGCCACCGACATCCGAAGGGGTGGAGCGGTGGGACGGTTCAGGAGCGGGTCGGCACCCGACGCTCAGTAGTAGCCGAAGGACTCGGAGTGCGCCCACGCCGCACAGGGGCTGCCGTATGCCGACTTGATGTAGCCGAGGCCCCAGCTGATCTGCGTCGCCGCGTTCGAGGCCCAGTCCGACCCCGCAGAGGCCATCTTGCTTCCCGGCAACGCCTGCGGGATGCCGGTTGCCCCGCTGGAGCTGTTGTACGCCTTGTAGTTCCACCCGGATTCCCTGTTCCACAGCTGGCTGAGGCAGCTGAATTCCCCGCTGCCCCATCCGTACTGGGAGGAGGCCATCGCACTCGCCGTCGCGCGCGCGCCGGCCGGGCTGTTGTCCCCCGACGACGATGCTGCTGCCGGTTGCGGCGCCGCGGCGGCCGCGGCGGCTGCAGCCGCCTGGGCAGCCTTCGCCGCCTCGGCGGCCTGGGCTTCCGCGGCAGCCTGGGCCGCTGCAGCGGCGGCCGCCTCGGCCGCGGCCTTTTCGGCCGCAACACGGTCGACTTCCGCGACGGCGGCCTGCACGGTGCTCGTCTCGGCCTTGGTCCGGGCGGTCAGCGACTCGACCTGGTCGATGGGCAGGACCTGGAAACTGGCCAGCGAACTCGCCGCTGCGGTCAACGTGGAGGCATCCACCTTGTTCACGGCCGCGGCGACGACCTGGTTGGCGTCGGCCAGGGCAGCGGATGCGGCGTCCTGGGCGTGCACCGTTGCGATCGAGGTGTACACGGTGAGCTGGTCGTGCTGCCGGCCCGTCGCCGTTGAGACGTCGGCCGTTTCGGCCATCCGGTTCCGCGCCGCGGTGGCTGCCTCGGCGGCCGCGCTGGCTGCGAAGCCGCTCCCGGCCACGATCGCGGCGATCGCCATGGCGGCCGTGACGAGGGTGATCCGTTTCGGGCGACGTGCCCTGGGGTGCTTCCTGCGGGAAGCCCGAGTGTCGACGGGAGCCGAATCTGCGGGCGAATCAGGTGCTGGCGAAGATGAGTTCATGTTTCCTGCAATCGAGGACCGGTGCGAAAAGCTGCCGGATCCGCTGAGTGTCAGGCCTACGCTCTCGGTGGCGGCGCGGGCGAATTGGCCATGGTGCAGAGGCTTTCTGGCAAAGTCCCGACCAAAACCTCCATAAGTGGTGCAAGGGAGCACCCGATCACCGCGTTCCGCGGTGCGGGAGGGCCACGGAACGTCAGGCCCTCCCGCGCAATCGGGGGAAACTCAGCGTTTCTGAGTTTTTCTCAGGAACAGGGCGGCCGATTTCCAGCCGCGGACACCCGAATCGACGGAATGGCTGCTCCCGATCAGGGCGCACTCAGTAGTAGTTGTACGCCTCGGAGTGTGCCCACGCGGCGCAGGGTGTTCCGTAGGAGCCGGCGATGTAGCCGAGTCCCCAGGCGACCTGCGTGGCGGCGTTGGTGGCCCAGTCAGAGCCGGCCGAGGCCATCTTGCTCCCGGGAAGCGCCTGCGGGATGCCGGTCGCTCCACTCGGATTGTGCGCCGTATACGACCAGCCGGACTCCTTCTGCCACAACTGCACGAGGCAGCTGAACTGTCCGTCGCCCCAGCCGTACTTCGAGGCGGCCAGGCTCTGGGCCACGTTCTTCGCGCCTGCGGACGTGTTCGCTGCGGCGAGGGCCTGCAGCCGCTGCGCCTCGGCCGCTGCGGCGGCGGCGGCCGCCTGCTCGGCGGCGACCCGGTCTGCCTCTGCTGCCGCGGCTGCGACGCTCGTCGAGATGGCGGCCGTGCGCTGGGTCAGCGACTCGACCTCGTCGATGGGCAGGACCTCGTAGCTCGCGAGAGAGCTCGCGACGTCGCTCAGGGTGGTCGCGTCGACCTTGTCCTTGGCGGCAGCGAGCACCGCGTTGGCCCGGTCGAGCGCGGCGGCGGCGGCGTCTTTCGCGTGCACCGTGGCGATGGAGTCGTACACGCCCAGTTGGTCGTGCTGGCGGCCGGTGCTCGCGGAGACGGCGGCGGTGGCGGTCACGCGGTCCTGGGCGGCGTTCGCGGCCTGGAGGGCGTATGACCCTCCGGTGACGAGGGCTACGGCAACGGCGGAGGCCAGGGAAATGGCGATGATCCGGCGAGAGTGCGGAGAGCGGCGGGTGGGTGTCGAATGCGATGTCATAGAGTCCCGGTGTCGTGAGCACGGGCGCACGAATAGGGGTTCGTGGGCCAGCGCTCACTGGTCTTGGGCCCGCGCGCTCGGATGCTGCGCAGGCGAATCGGCCATAGTGGCCGGGAATCCTGCACAAACCCTCACTTTTTCCTCCGAATGTCATGGGTATCGGGGCGCGTTCCGCGCGCTCGCCCCGTCAGGCTCCGCGACGAGCCTGTCTAAACTCGAAGAATCGACAGGTTCATTCCGGTCGATATTTCATGAAGGTGCAGACTCCACGAAGTTGAGAATCACGAGGATTCATCATGACCGCGCGTGACATCGTCCTGATCCGGCACGGGCAGACCGAGTGGAGCATCTCCGGCCGGCACACCGGTCGCACCGATATACCGCTCACCGACCTCGGCAGGCAGCAGGCGGATGCGCTCGGCGAGATGCTCGACGGCGAGGCTTTCCCGACGGTGTTGTCCAGCCCTCTGCAGCGGGCCTGGGAGACCATGGAACGCGCAGGATATGCCGCCCAGGGCATGGCGTCCCAGGACGTCCTCGAATGGGACTACGGCGTGTTCGAGGGGCGCACGACCGAAGCCATCCGCCGGGAGATTCCGGACTGGTCCGTGTGGACGCACCCGATGACCGGCGGCGAGTCCGCGGACGAGGTCGGCGAGCGGGCCGACCTCGCGATCGCGCAGTGCCTCGCGGCTCCGGGTCCCGTCGCCGTGTTCGCGCACGGGCATTTCCTGCGCATCATGACGGCCCGCTGGATGGGCCTGCCTGCCTCAGCGGGCAAGCACTTCAGCCTCGGCACCGCGACGGTGTCCACCCTCGGCTGGGAACGCGACAACCGCGTGCTGCAGATGTGGAACGACGCCTGCCACCTGAACTCGATGGACCCCGTTCTCTAGCCGCAGAGGTTCGGGTCGGGCTTAAAGCGCAAACGCGGCGCCCAGGGGCCGAAGCACGTCCTGGACGCCGCAGTCTTTGTGCGACTCGGTCTCGCTGAGTCTTACTTCCGGCCGGCACCCGTCAGAACGGATGCTGCGCTGGCGGCGATGAGGCCGCGCACGAGCTCGAGCTGGGCGTCGTCCGCGAAGGACGAGCTCAGGCCGACGACGCTGACTCCGGAGGAGAGGAAGTCGGGCGCGTTGAGCGCGGTGACTCCGCCGGTGGCGATGAAGTTCATGTCGGGGTACGGGCCCTTCATGGACTTCGCCCAGTTCGGGCCGAGGATCGAGGCCGGGAAGACCTTGACCCAGCGGAGGCCGAGCGCACGAGCCTGGAGGATCTCGGTCGCAGTGGCCACCCCCGGAAGATGTGGGATGCCGCGGCGAACGCTCTCCGCGACGATCTCCGGGCTGAAGCCCGGGGAGACGGTGAAGGCGACGCCGACCTTTTCGGCGGCGTCGAGCTGCTCGAGGTTGGTGACGGTGCCGGCGCCGACGACGAGGCCGCGCTCGGCGGCCGCTTCGGCGACGGCCTTCAGGACGGGGACCGCGTCGCTGGTCTGGATCGGGATCTCGACATGCTGGACTCCGGCATCCCAGGCGCGCTCGGAGAGGCGCACGGATTCGGTCAGCGAGAGACCACGCAGAACGGCGAGGACGGGGATGCGGAAGAAGTCTCCGGGGAACCACTCAGTGGTGGGAAGGGCGGTTGTGCTGGTCATGCGGACAGTCTCCTAAGATCGGTGAGATCGGATTGTGAGTCGTGGGTGGCGGAGGCGTTCCCGCCGGCCATCGCGGATTCGCCGGCGGTCGCCGGCGTTGCCGCGAACAGCCCGTGGCCGGGCCGGAAGTCCTCGCGGCTGCCGAGCGCCCAGGCGGCGAGCGCGTGCCCGTGGTTCAGGCGGACTTCGGACGACTCCCCGTTCATGAGTGCGGACAGGTAACCGGCGGCGAAGGCGTCCCCGGCTCCGACCGGCTCGACGACCTCGACCTTGCGGGCAGGGACGACCGTCGTGCGGCGCGTGCCGTCGGGCAGAAGCGCGTACTCCGTCGCGTCGACGGCTCCGTCCTTGACGACGAGGTATGGCACGTCGGGCAGCAGGGCGCGCACGTCGTCCGAGGTGACGCAGCCCCAGATGGTGGCGGCTTCGTCGAGTCCGACGAGGACGACCGTTGCCTTGCCGGCGAGCTCGCGCAGTCGGGGTCCGGCCACGCTCACGGGCCAGAGCTTGGACCGGTAGTTGACGTCGAAGGACACCGAGGTGCCCCACTCCGCCGCGTGATCGAGCACGTGTTCCACCAGGGCGGAGCAGCTCGGCGACAGCGAGGGCGTGATGCCGCTTGTGTGGATCAGGTGGGCGGACTGCAGGGGCCAGGCTGCGGCATCCGCCACGCCGAGCTCGGAGGCTGCGGAACCCGCACGGTAGTAGAAGACATGCGCGCCGGAGCCGGTGTCCGGCTCCTTGAGGTACAGGCCGGTCGGGCTGGCCGGGGTGCGGTGCACCCAGCGGGTGTCTACTCCCCCGCAGTCGAGCGTCGTGATGACCTTGGTGCCGATCGGGTCCTGGCCGACGTTGCCGGCCCAGGCCACGTGGTGGCCGAGCTCGGCGAGGTGCGCGGCCACGTTGGACTCCGCCCCGCCGACGCCGAGGTGGAAGCCCTCCGCGATGTCGAGGGATGTCGTCGAGGTGGGGGTGAACATGCCCATGGTCTCGCCGAAGCAGACCACCTGAGGTTCCCCCTGGTCGACGCCGGAGGTGGCCGGGTTGCCGGGCTCCTCCTGCAGCGCCTGGGCGCGCGCCTGTTCGTCGGTCATCAGGTCACCGCTCCGATGTGCCACGGCACGAACTCTTCCTGGCCGACGTTGAACTCTTCGCTCGTGGTCTGCTTGCCGGAGGCGACGGCGATGATCATGTCGAGGATCTCGGCGCCGACCTCTTCGACGCGGGCGGTGCCGTCGGCGATCCGTCCGGCGTTGATGTCGACGTCGTCACCCTGGCGCACGAACAGCGCGGTGTTGGTGCCGACCTTGATGCTCGGGGTCGGCTTGCAGCCGAAGACCGAACCGCGGCCGGTCGTGAAGACGACGACCGTCGCTCCGCCGGCGACGAGGCCGGTGACGGACACCGGGTCGTAGCCGGGGGTGTCCATGAAGCCGAGGCCGCGGGTGGTCATCGGCTCTGCGTATTCGTAGACCGCTGCGAGGTCGGCGCGGCCGGCCTTGGCGACGGCGCCGAGCGACTTCTCCAGGATGGTGGTGATGCCGCCGGCCTTGTTCCCGGGCGAGGGGTTGTTGTCCATGGTTCCGCCGCCGGTGACGATGTACCTTTCCCACCAGTTGATCCGGTCGATCAGCTTGAGGCCGACCTCGCGGGTCGTGGCGCGGGCGGTGAGCAGGTGCTCGGCGCCGTAGATCTCGGGTGTCTCGGCGAGAACGGATGTCGCGCCGTTGGCGACGAGGACGTCGGACGCCCAGCCGAGGGCCGGGTTCGCGGTGATGCCCGAGTAGCCGTCCGAGCCGCCGCAGTTGAGGCCGAGGACGAGTTCGGAGATGTCGATGGGCTCGCGGCGGCGTTCGTCGAGCTTTTCCGCCATCTCGAGGATGGCCTCGACGCCGGCCGCGACGGTGGCGCGCATGCCGCCGGTCTCCTGGATGGAGAGGGTCGTGACGAGGGTGTCTGCCGGGAGCTCGCCCTGGCCGAGGATGACGTCGGCCGGGGTCATTTCGCAGCCGAGGCTGAGCACGAGCACACCGGAGATGTTCGGGTGGGCGGCGTAGCCGTTGAGGGTGCGGACGAGCATCTGCGCGCCCTCGCTCTCGAGGACGAGGCCGCAGCCGCTCTGGTGGGTCAGGGCGATGACGCCGTCGACGTGCGGGAAGCGGTCGAGCAGGTCGCCGCGGAAGCGGTCCGCGATCAGCTTGGCGGTCGTGCCGGAGCAGTTGACCGTCGTGAGGATCGCGATGTAGTTGCGGGTGCCTGCGCGCCCGTCCGCCCGGCGGTAGCCGTCGAAGGTCCGACGCGCTCCCACCGGGGCGGGCAGCTCGGTGTGCACGGTACCGAACTCGTGCACGCGGGCACCGAGGTCCATTCCGAGGTTCTGGCTGTGCACGTGTTCGCCGCGCACGATCGGCGCCGAAGCGGTGCCGATCGACTGGCCGTACTTGTGGACCTGGTCCCCGACCGCAACCGATCCGAGTGCGATCTTGTGGCCGCTTGGGACGGCCCCGAGCACATTCAGAACGCTGTCGCCCAGGGTGATGGCTTCACCGGGAACGAGGTCCCGGAGGGCAACGGCGACATCGTCGCCTTCCGCCATGACGAGCACGGATGTGCCGGTCGCAATGCTGTTGATGTGGCTCATGAGATCTTTTCTCTCGCTGGGAAGCGGTCGGGGAGGGTACTGCTGGCCGGATCAGGCCTTGGCGGCGATTTCTTCGCCGATGATGCCCTGTTCCCAGCGGCCCTCTTCGAGGTCGATGGCAATGGCGTGGTACTTGTCGTCGCTCAGGCTGTACAGGAAGTAGATGATCACGGCGGCGATGGTGAGTGCGATGGCCGGGTAGATCGTCATGACGGCCTTGATGCCGAAGAGCGTCTCCGGGGACTGCGAGGTGGCCTTGGCGACGTAGCCCGTGATGGCGAGCATGCCGGCGCCGACGAGGGCGGCGAGGGACTGGGCGACCTTGCGGGAGAAGTTGAAGGCGGCGTAGGTCATGGTCTCCTTGCGGACACCGGTGTGCCATTCTCCGTAGTCGATCGTGTCGGAGACGAAGGCCCAGGTGACGCCGTTCGGGATGGCCAGTGCGGCGTAGCCGATGGTGACGAGGATCATGAACGTCCACAGGTTGGTCGGAATGATGAAGTTCAGGCCGTTGGCGACGATGGAGACGATGAATCCGGCCATGGCCGTCTTCTTCTTGCCCCACTTGGCGACCATCTTCGGGATGAACATGATGCCGACGATGGAGGCACCGATCATGACGAGGTTGAGCACGGCCTGGAGGGCGATGTTGCCGAGGTTGTACTGGGCGAAGAAGATCATCATCATGTTGTTGACGTTCATCGAGGAGATGGTGAAGAGCGTCATGAGCACGAGGGCGAGGAGCGGCTTGTTGGTGAAGATCGCCTTGGCGTAGTCCTTCATGCCGTTCTTCTCGAAGCCGACGGCACGGTTGACGTACACGCGCTCCTTGGTGCCGCGGTAGCAGATGTAGAAGGACACGACGCCGACGATGGCCATGACCATCGAGGCGAACATGAAGTTCTGGGCGGTCATGCCACCGAAGATCATCATCATCGGGATGAACGCGAAGCCACAGATCCACTGGGCGCCGAGCGAACCGGCCTGGCGGCTGGTCGCGAGCTCAGCGCGGTCCTTGATGTCGCGGGTCATGACCGAGGCGAGGGAGCCGTACGGGTCATTGGTGAAGGAGTAGATGATCCCCCAGACCGCGTACGTGCCGGCGGCGAAGGCGATCTTCCAGCCCATGTCCACGTCGGGCATCGTGAAGGTGACGACGGTCATGACGGCGAGCAGGATGGAGGAGACCATCATGACGGGGCGGAATTTTCCGCGCTTGCCGAAGCGGCGGCTGTCGATGAATGCGGCCGCGAGCGGGTCCATGCAGGCATCGAACAGTTTGCTGAGCGTAAAGATGAGTGCGACGACGGCGGGCGCGATGCCGGCGGTGTCGATCCAGAACTTGGTCAGGTACGACTGTCCGAGGTCGAACATGAAGCCGTTGCCGAAGTCGCCGAAGCCATAGGCGACCTTCTCCTTGCGGGAGATGCGATCAATAACGGTGACGCCGGCGGAGCCTTCGGGGCCGGTGGCTCCCATGGCGCCGGGCAGGCCCTTGGTGGTTGTACTCATAATGCGGTTCACTCCTATGTGCTGGATCTAATGGGTTCATGCTGCTTCGTGCTGTTCGTGCTGAGGTACTGTGCGGGTGGATGCCCCGGGCGGGTCGTGTGTCCTCGGTGCCTGCTCGGGGCCGAACGGGCTAGAACCCGAAGTAGGTGTTCGCGTTGTTGTACGAGATGTCTTCGACCATCTGGCCGAGGATGGCCTCGTCGTCGGGAACTTCGCCGAGTTCGACCCATTCGCCGATCAGTTCGCAGAGGATGCGGCGGAAGTACTCGTGGCGCGGGTAGGAGAGGAAGCTCCGGGAGTCCGTGAGCATTCCGACGAAGTTGGAGAGCAGGCTCTCCTCCGCGAAGGTCGACAGCTGCAGGCGCATGCCGTTGCGGGTGTCGTTGTGCCACCAGGCATTGCCGAGCTGGAGCTTCTGGACGACGTCCTTCTGGTAGCACGCCATCAGGGTGATCAGCGGCAGGTAGTCGTTCGGGTTCAGCGAGAAGATGATCGTGCGGGGAACCGCATCCTCGGATTCCATCGCGTTGAAGAGCTTGGCGAGCGGCTCGGCGATGTTGCGGTCGTTGATCGCGTCGTAGCCGGTGTCTGCGCCCATGCGGGCGAAGCCCGGGTCGTTGATGTTGCGCATCGCGTGAAGGTGGTACTGCATCGTCCAGTCCTTGGCGCTGTAGATGCGCATCAGGGCCTTGAGCAGAGCCGTGCGGTACTGCGCGATCTCGGTCGCGGTCAGGGTGCCGCCGGCGAGGGCGTTCGTGACGATCGCGTCGAGTTCGGCCGGGGTGGCCTCTTCGTAGACGACGATGTCGAGGGCGTGGTCGGACAGGCGTCCGCCCATGGTGTGGAAGAAGTCGACGCGCTTCGAGAGGGCCTCGACGATGTCCGCGAATGCGGTGATGGTGACGCCCGCCGCCGTGCCGAGGGTGGCGATGTACGCCGCGTACCCGGCCTGGTCGATGTTCAGGGTCTTGTCCGGGCGGAACGCCGGGAGCACGGTGAACGCGCTCTCCGCCTTGAGCAGCTCATGGACGTGCAGGTCGTCTGCGGGGTCGTCCGTCGTGACGACGACCTTCACGTTCATGCCCCGGATCAGGTTGCGGCGGGAGAACGCCGGCGTCGCGAGCAGCACGTTGGCCGCGTCGTAGATCTCGCGGGCCGTTGCCCGGCTGATCACGGTGTCGATGCCGAAGAAGCGCTTGAGTTCGAGGTGAGCCCAGACGTAGAGCGGGTTGCCGAGCGCCTTCTCGAGGGTGCCCGCCCAGGCGTAGAACTTGTCGAAGTCGGCGCCGTCTCCCGTGATGAGGCTCTCGGGGACCCCGTTGGTGCGCATCAGGCGCCACTTGTAGTGGTCGCCGTAGTTGTTGCCGCCGAGCCAGGCTTCGGTGATCGTCGCGAAGTTGCCGTCTTCGAGGATCTCCTGGGGGCTCAGGTGGCAGTGGTAGTCGACAATCGGCATGTTCTTCGCGTGATTGTGGAAGAGCTTCTTCGCCATCGGCGTGGTGAGCAGGAAATCGTCATTCAAAAACATCAGAAACAGTCCTTTGTTCCGTGCAGTCGTTGCGGTGGATCAGTCGGTGGGTGTGCTTCGGCCGATCAGGCCAGGAGCGCGATGGTCGCGCGGGCACCGAGGGTGCGCAGGTTGTCGAGGCCGGTGGTGACCTCGGCGACAAGGCCGGGCAGTTCGGTGAGGTCGCGGCCCCAGAGCGAGTCATCGCCGAGGATCGCTTCGACGTAGTCGGCCGTCACGTTGCTGCCGGTCGTCGTGGCCGTCGCGTATGCGGCGTGGAAGGTGGCGAGCACCTCGTCGCTGTCGACGGGGACGACGGTGACCGCCACGTCGCCGCTGTAGGTCAGCAGCAGTGCGGAGAGGGCCAGGGTGACGCGGGGAGGGAAGGTACCGACCTTCTCGTGAAAGTTGACCAGGATCGGCAGCAGGCGGGACTTGTACTTCGAGATGCTGTTGAGCGCGATCGAGGCGAGCTCGTGGTGCATGAAGCGGTTCTCGAAGCGTTCCTTGACGGACTCGGCGTACGCGGCGAGTTCGTCGTGCGGCAGGTCGATGACCGGGATGATCTCTTCGTACATTTCCGCGTTCACGAACTGGGAGAACTCGGGGTCGATCATCACGTCGCGCACGGTCTCGACGCCGGCGAGGCGGGCGATCGAGGCCATCGTGGTGTGCGGGGCGTTCAGCAGGAACACCTTGCGTTCGCGGTACGGCGTCATGTCGTCGGTGACGGTCACGTTGAGGCCGGCCTTCGCGAGCGGGAGGGACTCCGTCAGCGACTGCGGTCCTTCGATGACCCAGAGCAGGAACGGCTCGGCCTTGACGATCGACTGGTCGTCGTAGCCGAATTCCTCGGCGAGTTCGGCGGCGCGGTCGGCCGGGTAGCCGGGAACGATCCGGTCGACGAGGCTGGAGTAGAAGGTGTTGTCCGTGTTGACCCACTGGACGAACGCGGCGTCGAGCTCCCAGAGCGCGGCGGTCGCGAGGACGGATTCCTTGAGCTTGTCGCCGTTGTGTTCGATGAGCTCGCACGGGATGATCTGGAAGCCCTTCTTTCCGAGCGAAAAACGCTCGAACAGGAGGGCGGTGAGCTTGCCGGGGAAGCTGTGCTGGGGCTTGTCGTCAAGACGGTCGCGGTCGTCGAACGCGATGCCGGCCTCGGTCGTGTTGGAGAAGATGAACTCGATGTTGTCGTCGCCCGCGAGGTCGAGGTACTTCTGGTTGTCGACGTACGGGTTGACGGTTCCGGTGACCACGGTGATGACCTCGTGGCTCTGCACGTCCTTGCCGTCCTGGAGGCCTTCGAGGAGGACCGTGTAGAGGTTGTCCTGCTCTTCGAGGGAGGCGACGCGGCCGCCTTCGATGGGCTGGACGATCTTCACGCCACCGTTGAAGAGACCCTGGTTGTTCATCTGCTGCAGCTGCCAGTCGACAAACGCGCGGAGGAAGTTGCCCTCGCCGAACTGGATGGCCTTGGTGGGCAGTTCCGCGATCGCGGGAACAACGCTCTTGGAGAGTCTCTGCATGGTCTTCGTGTTCCGTTCGGTAGTAGTGGAGGTGACGGTGACCTGCATGGTCGACGTCGCCCCGGGGTCGAGAGTGATGAAGTGGGCGCCGACGTTGCACGTCTCTGCGCAGGCGGTTTCGGTCCACTCGTCGGTGCCGTAGTCGGCGATGGCTGCGGCCTTGATGCGGCCGGCGTTCCAGACGACCGTCTGCGCGGCGCCCTGCGACACGGCGCGGATGATGCGGTCGTTCGCCGGGTCGCTGAGTTCCAGCGCCTCGGGCATCGGGTAGAGGCGATCGATTTCCTCGCCGGTGAAGCCGAGCGGCAGGAGCGAGGAGCCCTCGGTGGCCGGCTTGGTCGAGCGGTCCGTGTAGTCGAACGTCTCGAGACCGGTGAGGGTGCTCGTCGTGACGTCGCCGACGGCGAAGTAGGTGTGGAACGCTTCCTCGAACGCGAACGGGGTGGCACCGTCGTTGCGGACGGTCAGCTCGAGGCCGAGCTCGACGCCGACGGTCACCGTGTAGTGCGCGGTGAAGGGGTGGAATCCGGCGGGAACGCCGACGCTGTCCTGGGTCAGCTCGAAGACGAGCTCGGTGGCGGCGTCCAGGGTACGGGAGTCGACGAGCGACCAGGTGGAGAGGCGAGCCCAGCCGTGGTTGGGAGCGGAGGCATCCGTGCCGTTCGGGCCGAACCAGGGGAAGCAGAGCGGAACGCCGCCGCGAAGCGGGTCGGTCTCGGAGAAGACGCCGAACCTGCTCATCCAGAGGACCGGCTTGCCGCCTGCGGGAGTCCACTCGGCGACGTGCGCGCCGTGCAGGTAGATGAGGGCCGTGGTTGAGGCGCCACTGCCCGCGGGTCTGGTGACTTCGACGGCGGCGAGGCCGCCGTGGCCGTCCACCAGACGGATGCCCTGTGCGAGCTGCTGGGTTGTCATGCGTACTCCTCTTTGAGGCGAGAAACGTGAGGCGAAAGTGTGGCGGAGCCTGTAAGTTGTTCCGCTCAGCAGAACGCGTGTCCGTCAGATGAAACACTAGCACCGGTTGACAGCTGAGTAACAACTGCTTTCACGGTAGAATTGCCGTATTGAGTTCCATCGGGCAGAACCGCCCTCTCATGGTGCACAATGCACAATCTTTGGCCGCAGGAGGACAAAATGTCAGCGACTTTGATCGACGAATCTCACACTTCGGGCGAGGCCGGCGAGCCCGCGAAGGACAGCGCAGCGCGCAAACTGCTGCGCGTGCTCGAAGCCGTGTCGAACCCCGGCGAAACGCACCGCCTGAGTGACCTGGTTAAGGAGACCGGGCTGTCGAAGACGAGCGTGTTCCGCCTCCTGTCCGAACTCGTGGACGACGGCTACGTCAGCCGCACGTCGGAAGGCGCGTACACCCCCGGACGCGCACTTCGGCTGCTCGGCCTGCGCCTGACTGCCAGCACGGAGGATTCGGACCGCGTGCGCACCCGACTGCAGCGCCTCCAGCAGGACGTGCACAGCACCATCCACTTCGCCCTGCGCACCGGCGACTGGGCCACCTATGTCGAGAAGATCGAGGACACCGCGCAGCCGATCCGGATGGCGTCCCGCGTCGGCGCCCAGATCCCCTTGCACTCGACCGCGATCGGCAAGTCCGTCCTGGCCTACCTCCCCGAGAGCGAAGTGCGACGCTACGCGGTGAGCACCGGGCTCCCGCGGCGCACCGACAACACCATCACCGACGTCAACAGCCTGCTCGCCGACGGTGAGCTTGTACGCAATCGCGGCTACTCGATCGACGACGAGGAGAACGAGGAGCACATCCGCTGCATGGCGACGCCCGTTTTCGACACCCGGCACAATCTGCTGGGCGGAATCGGCATCACCACAATCGCACCCTTGGTGACGCAGGCGAAACTCGAGTCGTACGCCCCCCTGCTCCTCACCGCGGCGCGCGACATCATGTCGCTCGTCTAGCTCGTCCTCGTCCGGGACCGCTCACGCGCGCGCCGGCTTCGGCAGGCCGCTACCGAAAGGGCGGGCGCGGCCTGCCGAAACCTGCGCGGGCGCGCGGCCTACCGCCGCACGATCGAGCGGAGCAGTCGCATCGCCACCGAGAGCGACGCCATGTCGTCCTGGCCGAGGGCGTTGACCTCGTCGAACACGCTGCGTGAGCGGGCAAGCTTTTCGGCGTTGAGTTCCTCCCAGGCGAGGAGACGGTGTTCCGCTTTTCCCGCATCCGTCGCCTCGAGCACGGCCGTGGTGATGTCGGCGACCGTCGAGTAGAGGTCGTCGCGCAGGGCCGCGCGGGCAAGGGCCTGCCAGCGGTCCGTGCGCGGCAGCGCGGTGATGCGCTCGAGCAGGTTGTCCACGCCGAACCGGTCGTAGACCGTGTAGTAGACGGAGGCGACGTCCCCGAGCTGTTCGCCGGACTGCGCCGCGATCTTCACAACGTCGAGCAGGGCGAAGGCCTCGAAGAGCTGGGTCCAGCGGTGGCCGAGGCCGGAGGGCAGGCCCCACTCCTCCGCCTTGGTGAGCAGCGACCCGAGCCGGGTCTGGTCGGCGCCGCGCACGTAATCGCCGAGGTGCGCACGGACGAGCGCGATCTGCGGCTTGTACTGCGCCACGACCTCGGCGACCGATTGCGAACCGCCGTGGTTGACCTGCCAGCGCACGGCCCGGTCGAGCAGCCGGCGGATGTCGAGGTGGATCGCCGTCCAGTGCGCCGTCGGGAACGACTTGGGCAGGGCGCTCAGCTCCGCGACCATGGCCTCGAGCTCGAAGATCTCCCGGAGCGCGACGAACGCCCGGGCGATCGCCGCCGGGGTCGCGCTGGTCTCCTCCATCGCACGGAAGGCGAAGGTCACTCCCCCGAGGTTGATCATGTCGTTCGCGACGACGGTCGCGATGATCTCCCGGCGCAACGGATGAGTGTCGAGCTCGGCGTCGAAGCGTTCGGCAAGCTGGCGGGGGAAGTACCGGCGCAGGGTGCCGCGGAACCAGGGGTCCTCCGCGAGGTCGCTGTCGCGCAGTGCGGTCGCGAGCTCGATCTTGGCGTAGGCGGCGAGCACCGAGAGCTCGGGCGAGGTCAGACCCTGACCCCGGTCGATCCGCTCGTGCAGTTCCACGGTGGTCGGCAGCGCCTCGAGCTCGCGGTTCAGGTCACCGGATGCCTCGAGCGAGTCCATCAGGCGTTCGTAGCTCGGGCTCCAGCTCGCGACCTTGACCCGGTCGTTCAGCAGCAGGATGTTCTGGTCGACGTTGTCCTCCAGGACCAGCCGGCCGACCTCATCCGTCATCGCGGCGAGGAACTCGGGGCGTTCCGCGGCGCTGAGCTTGCCGGCCGCGACCATCCGGTCGACGAAGATCTTGATGTTGACCTCGTGGTCGGAGCAGTCGACACCGGCGGAGTTGTCGATCGCGTCGGTGTTGAGCAGCACGCCGGCCAGGGCGGCCTCGATGCGGCCGCGCTGGGTGAGGCCGAGGTTGCCGCCCTCGCCGACGACCTTGACGCGGAGGTCGCGGCCGTCGACGCGGATGGCGTCGTTGGCCTTGTCGCCGACCTGCGCCGCGGTCTCGGTGCTCGCCTTGACGTAAGTGCCGATGCCGCCGTTGTAGAGGAGGTCGGCGGGGGCCGTGAGGATCGCGCGGAGCAGCTCGGGCGGGCTCAGGTGCGTCACGTTCTCGGGCAGTCCGAGTACGGCGCGCACCTCTGCCGAGATCGGGACCACCTTGGCCTGCCGCGGGAAGACCCCGCCGCCGGCGCTGATCAGGCTCGAATCGTAGTCCGCCCAGGAGGACCGGGGCAGTTCGAAGAGCCGGCGCCGTTCGGCGAAGGACACGGCCGGGTCGGGGTTCGGGTCGAGGAACACGTGCCGGTGGTCGAAGGCCGCGACCAGCTTGATGTGCTCGGAGAGCAGCATCCCGTTGCCGAAGACGTCGCCGGACATGTCGCCGATCCCGACGACGGTGAATTCCTCGTTCTGGGTGTCGAGGTCGAGTTCACCGAAGTGGCGCTTGACCGACTCCCACGCCCCGCGGGCCGTGATGCCCATGGCCTTGTGGTCGTACCCGATCGACCCGCCGGAGGCGAAGGCGTCGCCGAGCCAGAAGCCGTAGTCGGCGGAGAGGCCGTTGGCGATGTCGGAGAACGTCGCCGTGCCCTTGTCGGCGGCGACGACGAGGTAGGAGTCGTTGTCGTCATGGCGCACGACATTCGCCGGGGGAACGACCTGCTCGCCGGCATCCGTCAGCACGAGGTTGTCGGTCAGGTCGAGCATGCCCCGAATGAAGGTCTTATAGGCGTCGATGCCTTCGGCGAGCCACGCGGCCCGGTTGACCGTGGGGTCCGGCAGCTTCTTCGCGAAGAACCCGCCCTTGGCGCCGGTCGGCACGATCACGGCGTTCTTGACGGTCTGCGCCTTGACGAGCCCGAGCACCTCGGTGCGGAAGTCTTCGCGCCGGTCCGACCAGCGCAGCCCGCCGCGGGCGACCGTGCCGAAGCGCAGGTGCACGCCCTCGACGCGAGGCGAGTACACCCAGATCTCGAACATCGGCTTCGGGAACGGCAGCGCCTCGATGCGGCTCGGATCGAGCTTGATGCTCAGGTAGGGCTTGTTCTGGAAGTAGTTCGTGCGCAGCGTCGCCTCGATGAGGTTCAGGAGCACCCGGAGCACCCGGTCCGCGTCGAGGGTGGCGACCTGTTCGATGGCGGCGGCGAGCTGCGCGCGCACCTCCTCGGTGCGACGGATGCGTTCGGTCTCGTCCCGCGCGGGGTCGAACCGGGCCTCGAAGAGGTCGACGAGCCCGCCCGAGACGGCGGGGTTGGCGAGGAGCGTGTCTCCGACGAAGTCGTAGGAGTTGGTGTTGCCCATCTGGCGCAGGTACTTGGCGTAACTGCGGAGGATGACGAGGCGGCGCCAGGGCATGCCCTCGCGCAGGACCAGGCGGTCGAGGCCGTCTGACTCGATGGCACCGCTGACCGCTGCGCCGAAGGAGTCGGCGAGCAGGTCTCCGGTGCCGACCGGGTCGACGCCTGACGGGTAGCGCAGGCCGAGGTCGTAGAGGAAGAATTCGCGCCCGTCGGAGGTCCTGATCTCGAAGGGCACCTCGTCGAGCACCTCGATGCCGAGGTTCTGGAAGTACGGCAGGATCTGGCTGAGGCTCTGCGACTCCATCATGTAGAGCTTCACCCGGGCGTCTTCGGCGGGCCGGTCGGCGGCGTTCGGCGAGAGGTAGACGTGCACGCTCGGGCGGGGCGACCCCGTCACGGATGCCGCGGCATCCCGCGCGGTCGCGGTCTTCAGCCCCGCGGCGTAGGCCTCGAACCTGCTGATGTCGACGAGGGCGTCCTCGACCTCGTAGTCGACCTGGTAGCTCGGCGGGAACGCCTCCGCCCAGAGGTGCGCGAGCCTGGGCTCGTGCAGCTGCTCGGTGATCCCCTCGGCCCAGGAACGCACGGCCATGGCCAGGCGGGGTTCGAGGGCCGCGGCGAGCGCGGCGACGTCGTCATTCGTTCCGACCGTGGCAGTCTTCGGCAGGCGGATCCGGTAGAACAGGCGAGCGAGGGTGGACTCCGTCATCCGGGCCTCGAAGTCGAGGGACTCCGCGTCGAAGGTCTCGGTCAGTTCCTTCTCGATCCGGAGCCGCACCGCCGTCGTGTACCGGTCGCGCGGGAAGTAGACGAGGGCGGACATGAAGCGGCCGAACGAGTCAGGGCGAAGAAAGAGCCGGGTGCGCCGGCGTTCCTGCAGTCTCTGGATGGCTACGGCCGTGGCGACGAGGGTGGGCACGTCGATCTGGAAGAGCTCGTCGCGCGGGTAGGTCTCGAGGATGCCGAGCAGGTCCTTGTCGCTGTGCGACCCGGGCGGGAAGCCGACCTCGTTCATGACGGCGTCGATCTTCTCGCGCAGGATCGGGACGTCACGCACGGAGCTCGTGTACGCGCTCACGGCGAAGAGGCCGATGAAACGCTGTTCCCCGTTGACGTTGCCGTCGGCGTCGAAGCTCTTGATACCGATGTAGTCGAAATAGGCGGGGCGGTGCACGCTTGACCGGGAGTTGGCCTTGGTGATCACGAGGGCGCGCCGCTCGCGGGCCATCGTGCGCCCGGCATCCGTCAGGTGCTGGATCTCGTGACCGTCTTTCACCGCGCGCAACAGGCCGAGACCGCTGTCGGGCCGGATGGTGAGAACGTCCTCGCCGTCGATGGACTCGAGGTCGTATTCGCGGTAGCCGAGGAAGGTGAAGTTGTCCTGGTCGAGCCAGTGCAGCAGGTCCCTGGCCTGCTCCACGTCCGGGATGCCCTCGGCGTGCGGCAACCTCCCGAGTGCGTCGGCGATCTGAACGGACTTCGAGCGCATCGCCGGCCAGTCGTCCACGGCGGCCCGCACGTCGTGGAGCACTCGCGCGATCCCCTCGATCAGGCGCTCGCGGGCCTCGACGCTCGCGCGGTCGATCTCGATCGCGATCCACGACTCGAGATGCGGCGAGTCGTCCTCGGTGCCGAGCAGGTGGGAGATGTCGGGCATCGCGGACGTGTCGCCGCTTGAGACGCCCGCGTTGACGGGCATCCGGGTGGCTCCGACGAGCTCGTGGGTCTCCCGGTTGCGGGTGACGACGAGCAGGGGGTGCACAACGAGGTGGATGGCCGCGTGCTGGCGCACCAGTTCGGCGTTGACCGAGTCGACGAGGAACGGCATGTCGTCGGTGACGATATAGAGGATGCTGCGATCGGCTTCGGTGAGGATCTCGACGTTCGCGGTCTTCGCCGGCCTCGTGAGGGCGACCTGCCAGTGGCTCTCCGCCCGGGCGCGCAGCGTGGCCGGATCGTACTCCCGGGCATCATCACCGAGGTGCTCGTAGTAGTCGGCGGCGAAGGCCTCGGTCGAGGACCCGGTAGACATTTCGGACGACGATTTTGACGACATTGACAAAAGGCACCCATTCACTTCTGATCCCGCTCGCTGTTGAACGAGGACCGCTTGGACCCCCATCGTAGTTTCGTTCCCCGATGTCCGCACATCGACCCCGCGCCCCGTGAGCGATGACCTGCGGGCTGACCTATCGGGCGGCTATGAGTCTGCCTATACTCGCGACAGTTGACATTCGGGCTCCACGCCGCGAATCGGATGATGTCCCTCCGGTCGCCTCTGAAAACACAACACACGCACTCCACAAGGGAGTCCACCACCATGAAACTCGCGTCTGCTCTGCGCGCCATCGCCCTGATGTCGGTCGTCGTCTGTGCCGGAGGAGGCGCGGTGACCGCGGTCGCCGCGGATCCCGGCGGCGGGCTCTCCCCGGCATCCGCCGGCCAGAGTACGGCTCCGAGCCCGATACCGGGCGGCGCGGCGCGGGTCGCCGTCGGCACGTCACCCTCCGGCATCACGCCGACGACGACCTCGGGGACGCCGGGGATCGGGGGTGTGCCGACCGCCAATATCGTGGGGTCGACCGGCACGATGAAGGACTTCCTCGTGTCGGTGCTCGGCGACGTGGACGCCTATTGGACCGGCGTGTGGAAGGACGACGGCCGCCCGGCGCCCTTCGTGACCTACGCTTTCCCCGCGGCGGGCGAGGTCGTTCCGTCACTGTGTGCGCCGGGCTTCTCCGATGACATGAGCGCGTACTACTGCCTGTACGATGACAAGATCACCGTCTCGCAGAGTCTCGCCCAGAAGATCTGGGACGGCACCCTGTACGCGAACACCGATGGCACCAAGACCCATAAGACGGGCGACTTCTCGGTGGCCTACGTCGTCGCGCACGAGTACGCGCACGAGCTGCAGAACGAGATCGGCATCTTCAGCACCGCCGGCTCGATCTACCCGGTCTACAAGATCGAGCTGCACGCCGACTGCTGGGCGGGGGTCTGGGCGAAGTCGGCGGAAGACGAGGGGATCCTCGACCCGGGTGACATCACGGAGGCCAGCCAGACGACTCTCGACCTCGGCGACTACGCGTTCGACAACCCGCAGCACCACGGCACCCCCGAGCAGCGCAACCAGGCCTTCCTGGAGGGGTACGACGGCGGCGACGAAGGATCGTGCGACGGCTGGCTCTCTGACACGTACTGACCTCACCTTTTAGTGGGGGTAGACCGGAGTCGTTGATAGGGGGACGCTGCAAGGCTGGACGTATGTCCGATTCTCAGCAAACAGTGAGTTCACCCCCAGAATTCGGTGGAAGTAATCTCCCGCCCGCACCTCCCGTACCCCCGGTGGGTCCGGTAGGACCGGGCGGTCCCGCGCCGCTGTCCGCCATCCACGAGTTGCGGCGCGCGACGATCAGACTACGCTCTCCCGTGGAATGATCCATTCGCGGCTTCGGCCCGCTCGGCTCCTGCCGCATGTCATTACTTCAAAGGAGAAGATGTCATGGAATACATCACGTGGTTTGCCCCGATCCTGCCCGGCAAGACCGAGGCCTGGCAGGCCTTCGCCGCGGAGATGAGCGGCGCGCGCCGCGAGGAGCACGAGCGGTCCCGCCGTCGGATGGGCCTGCACCGCGAGGTCGCCTCGCTCATGTCGACCCCGCAGGGCGACTTCGTCGCGCTCTATCACGAGGCCGACGACCTCGCCCGGATGTTCCGCGACTTCGCCACCTCCCAGGACCCCCACGACGTGTGGTTCCGGGACAAGATGATCGAGTTCCACGGGCTCACGCCCGAGATGCTGCAGGGTCCTCCGCCCGCGCACCTGGTGCTCGACTACAACGAGGAGACCTGGGCCCGGCAGGGCGCCGGACGTGGCGAAGGCCACGGCGAGGGGCGTAGCGGGGCCCGCACCTCCGACACCGAGTAGGACCGGGGCGCACCGGCAACGTGTCAGCGGCCGCTCGTAGGATGAGGGCATGCGCGCAATTCTGGTACCCGTACCCGGAGGGCCCGACGCCCTCACCCTTTCGACCGTGGCCGACCTGGAGGTCGGGCCCAGGGACATCCGCATTCGGGTCGCCGCCGCCGGCGTCAACCGGGCGGATGTCTCCCAACGGCAGGGCTACTACCCCTCACCCGCCGGGGCCCCGGCCTGGCCGGGCCTCGAGGTGTCGGGAATCGTGACCGAGGTCGGCAGCGCGGCCACGCTCTTCGCCGTCGGCGACCGGGTCTGTGCGCTGCTCGCGGGCGGCGGCTACGCGGCTGAGGCCGTCGTGCACGAGGAGCTCGCCCTGCCCGTGCCCGAAGCGATCGATCTCGTCGACGCGGCCGCACTGCCCGAGGCGCTCGCGACGGTCTGGTCGAACGTGTTCCTGGCGGCCGGGCTGCAGAGCGGCGAGACGCTGCTCGTCCACGGCGGAGCAAGCGGAATCGGCACGACCGCAATCCAGCTGGCCCGGCTCGCCGGCGCGCGCGTCGCCGTCACGGCCGGCTCCCCCGAGAAGCTCGCGGTGTGCCGCGAACTCGGCGCCGACATCCTGATCGACTATCGCAGCCAGGACTTCACCGCCGAGATCGACCGCGCCACCGAGGGGCACGGCGCCGACGTGATCCTCGACATCATGGGAGGCTCCTACGCGGCGCGCAATATCGCGGCGCTCGCCCTCGACGGGCGCATCATGGTCATCGCCAACCAGAGCGGCCAGGACGCCGTCTTCAACCCGATGTACCTCATGCAGAAGCGCGGCCGCTACTGGGGCACGACCCTGCGCGCCCGGCCGTTCGCCGAGAAAGCCGCGATCATCGCGGCCCTCCGCACGGATGCCTGGCCCTGGCTCGAATCCGGAGCCTTCCGTCCCGTGATCGACAGCCGGTACCCGTTCAGCGACGCGGCGTCCGCGCATCGCCGGATGGAGGCATCCGCCCACGTCGGCAAGATCGTGCTCGTGCCCTGAGCCCTGAGCCCGGAAGTTTCGTCTGGCGTGTCGGCGGCGCGGCTCGTAAAATCGGCATCTAGAACGGAGCCGGTGCCGGGCGACGGAGGCGCAGCATGGAACTTCACATCAGGGATGGCCTCACGGCAGCCCAGGGGGTCGCCCTGCAGGTCGAAGCCCATTCCATTCAGAATCTCTTGCGCGACGGGCACAGGTCCATCCAGGACATCCGGCACATCGCGGCGAGCGCCGATTCGGTCTTCGTGCTGGCGTCGATCGGCGTCGAGCGGGCGATGAAGCTCCTGCTGGGCCTCGGCAGCTTACGGGACGAAGGTCGCTGGCCACCACCGTCGCGGATCCTTGGCTGGGGCGAGACGCTCGTGGAGCTCGACGCGAGCCTCGAGGACGCCCTGGCCGTGAGCGCCCTCGTTGCGCGACACCGCGACTACTCCGCGCTGCTTCTGGACGACCATCGGAGTGACCGGCTCTGGCACCCGCTCGTCGATGTCCTCGACTGCTACGGTCCCGCTCATCAGTTCTCCGTGGTCGACCGGCTCGCCGAGGTCGACGACTATTGGGAGGCACCCCTGGATTCCTGGAATCGCTTCGAATTCGCCATCCTCAGCCACCGCCCCACGCTCGCCGAGATCCTCACCTCCCCGCTCGAGGGCCTGACCGGCCGGAGGGAGATCAGCAACGAGGCCGCGCGTGCCCTGCTGCGCTGGTGGAACCTGATCCACCAGTTCTGCGCGGAGGGCTGTTTCGGCGAGCGCGGCACCACCCTCAGTGCGCAGCTCGCTCCGCCGGGCCCGGAGTCCGAGCTGACCGGGACGCCGGTCGCGTCCCCCTTCGCCAGCTGAAATCAAGGCCCTATCGGGGGTGGCCGGCGCGGTCGTACCGTGGGCCTCATCAGCGTGCACCGCGGCATCCGCCTCGCCCGCGCGCGAGTCGTGAGGAGAAGCAATGCCGTCCTATCCCGAACTGACCGACGATCTGCGTCGCGAGATGCTCAACACCATGGTTCTGATTCGCGTCTACGAGGAGGCGATCCTCCGGGAGTACCACGCCGACAAGGGGCCCGGCTTCGACATCGGCAAGGGCCTCGTTCCGGGCGAGATGCACCTGTCGGCAGGGCAGGAGCCGGTCGCCGCCGGACTCGGCCCGCACCTCACCAGGGAGGATGCCCTCACTGCGACGCACCGGCCGCACCATGTGGCGATCGCCAAGGGCGTGCGCCTGCGCGAGATGACGGCCGAGATTTTCGGCCGCGAGACCGGCCTCGGCCACGGGCGCGGCGGGCACATGCACCTCTTCGACCCGGTGACGCACTTTTCGTGCTCCGGCATCATCGCCGAGGGGTTGCCGCCCGCGCTCGGCCAGGCCTTCGCGTTCCAGCGGCGCGGCACCGACAGGGTGGCCGTCGCGGTCACCGGAGAGGGCGCGGCGAACCAGGGCGCCTTCCACGAGTCCCTCAATCTCGCGGCGCTCTGGAAACTGCCCGTGGTGTTCGTGGTCGAAGACAACGAGTGGGGGATCTCGGTGCCCCGGGCGCAGTCGACCTCGGTGAGCTCGAACGCCGTGCGCGGCGCCGCATACGGGATACCGGGGATCCGGGTCGAGGAGAACTCGGTCGAGGGAGTGTACGAGGCGGCCGGGGAGGCGATCGCGCGGGCCAGGGCCGGCGATGGGCCCTCCCTGATCGAGGTGCACACCCTGCGGCTCTGGGGACACTTCGAGGGTGACGCCCAGGGCTACCGCACCGACCTCGAGGGGGTGCCCGGCCGGGACCCCCTGCCCACATACCGGCATGCCCTCACCGCGGCGGGGATCATCACGGAGGCGGACTACTCGGCGATGCAGGCATCCGCCACCGCGCTCGTCGAAGACGCGATCGACTTCGCCAAGGAGTCGCCGCTGCCGAACCCCGCCGAGGCGCTCGACTACGTTTTCGCCGAAGGAGCACGCTCATGACCGACACACTCGACACTGCAGTGCCGCCGCTTCCCGTTGAGCCGGAGCCGGGCATCCGCAAGCTCTCGACGGCCAAGGCCATGCAGGAGGCGATCGCCCAGCAGATGCGACTCGACGACTCGGTATTCGTGATGGGCGAGGATGTCGGCCCGTACGGCGGCATCTTCTCGTCGACGACCGGCCTGATCGACGAGTTCGGCCCGACCCGCATCATCGACACACCCATCTCGGAGACCGCGTTCATCGG
Source organism: Cryobacterium sp. 10I5 (assembly GCF_035019865.1). Classification (NCBI taxonomy): domain Bacteria; kingdom Bacillati; phylum Actinomycetota; class Actinomycetes; order Micrococcales; family Microbacteriaceae; genus Cryobacterium; species Cryobacterium sp. 10I5. The sequence continues at coordinate 6,422 of NZ_JASJVI010000035.1, read as the reverse complement.
CACCGGCATCGGAGCGGCGGTCGAGGGGATGCGGCCGATCGTCGAGCTGATGTTCGCCGACTTCTTCGGCGTCTGCATGGACCAGATCTACAACCACATGGCGAAGATCCACTTCGAATCCGGGGGGCACGTACGGGTGCCGATGGTCCTGATGATGGCGGCGGGCGGCGGCTACTCCGACGGGGCGCAGCACTCCCAGACGCTCTGGGGAACCTTCGCGCACCTGCCGGGGATGAAGGTCGTGGTGCCGTCGAACCCGTACGACGCGAAGGGACTCATGACGGCGGCCATCCGCTCGGACGACCCCGTGGTGTTCGTCTTCCACAAGGGCGTGATGGGGCTCGGCTGGATGAAGAAGAACCGGCGCTCGATCGGCGCGGTGCCCGAGGAGCCCTACGAGGTGCCGATCGGAGTGGCGCGCTGTGCCCGCGCGGGCTCGGACGTGACGATCGTGACCCTCGCGCTGTCGGTGCACCACGCCCTCGATGTGGCCGAGAAGCTCGCGGTCGAGGGCATCAGCGTGGAGGTCATCGACCTGCGCAGCCTGGTGCCGCTCGACCGGGACGCAATCGTCGAGTCGGTGCGCCGAACCGGCCGGCTGATCGTGGTCGATGAGGACTACCAGTCGTTCGGGCTATCCGGCGAGGTGATCGCCTCCGTCGCCGAGCGTGCGCCCGAGCTGCTTCGGCACGTCTCGCGGGTGTGCGTGCCCGACGTACCGCTGCCGTATGCGAGCCAGCTCGAGTACGCAGTGCTGCCCACCCCCGCGCGGATCGAGGCGGCCGTGCGGGCCGCGATGGCCGACAGGGATGACGCGTGAGCGATGTGCTCTTTCCGAAGATGTCGGATGCCGAGGGTGCGACGGGCGTGATCGTCACGTGGTTCGTCGACTCGGGCGACCCGGTGAGCCCGAGCACCCTCATCGCCGAGGTGGCCATGGACAAGGTGGACGCCGAGGTCTACCCCGAGACGACCGGCACGATCACCCTGCTCGCGCAGGAAGAAGACGAGGTCGCGCAAGGGAGTGTGATCGCCCGAATCGACTAGGCCGCCGGTATCCGGGTCAGGCGAGGACGCCGAACACCGCGACGACGGGCGCGAGCACGAGGTGGGCGTTGCCGCAATGGCAACGCCCACCGGAACCGGATTCGGACCGTCGGTGAACCCCGACGATCAATCAGGAGTCAGTGCGTGAAGTGGGACTCCTGCAGCTCGTACACCGGGGTGTCCAGCCCCTCCATCCGGGCCTTGATCTGCAGCGCCAGATAGTGGGAGTAGTGCCGGCTCTGGTGCAGGTTGCCGCCATGGATCCAGAGCTGCTCCACGTTGGTGGGCTTCCACATGTTGCGCAGTTCACCTTCCCACGGTCCCGGGTCCTTGGGCGTGTCGGATCCATAGCCCCAGCACCGGCCCACCGTATCGGCGACCTCGGGTGAAATCAGGTCGGCCAGCCATCCGTTCATCGACCCGTAGCCGGTGGCGTAGACAATCAGGTCGGCCTCCAGCGTGGTGCCGTCGGCGAGCACCACGGAGTCGCTCGTGATGCTCGCGATCTGTCCGGACTTGACCTTGACCCGGCCGTCGATGAGCAGCTGGGACGCACCCACGTCGATGTAGTATCCGGAGCCGCGTCGCAGGTACTTGAGGAACAGGCCGGAGCCGTCGGTGCCGAAGTCCAGGTCGAAGCCGACCGCAGTGAGCTTCGCGTAGAAGTCGGCGTCACGCCGAGCCATCTCCTCGTAGACGGGAATCTGCGCCGTCGGGAGAATGCGGTACGGCAGGGACGCGAAGAGCAGGTCGGCTTTCTCGGTGGTCACCCCGTTGGCCAGCGCCCGCTCCGAGTAGAGGTCGCCGAGCGCCAGGTCCATCAGGGCGTCGCTGCGGGCGATGTGCGTGGAGGAGCGCTGCACCATCGTCACCTCTGCCCCGGTCTCCCACAGGTCGGCGCAGATGTCGTGGGCGGAGTTGTTGGAGCCGATCACGACGGCCTTCTTGCCTGCCCAGTCACCACCGCCCGCGTGCTTGGACGAGTGGTGCTGCTGGCCGAGGAACGTCTCGGCCCCCTCGAAGACCGGGGTGTTCGGATACCCGGACACGCCCAGGGCGAAGATCAGCTGCTTGGGCCGCAGGGTGACCTTCTGCCCTTCGCGCACCACCTCGACGACCCACTCCTGGGCGGCTTCGTCGAAGGCGGCCTTGGTGCATTCCGTGCTCGACCAGTAGTTGAGTTCCATGATGCGGGTGTAGTGCTCCAGCCAGTCCCCGATCTTGTCCTTGGATGCGAAGACGGGCCAGTCCTCCGGGAACTTCAAGTAGGGCATGTGGTCGTACCAGACCGGGTCGTGCAGGTGCAGGGACTTGTAGCGGTTGCGCCACGAGTCACCGGGGCGCGCGTTCTTCTCGATCACGATCGTGGGAACGCCGAGCCGGCGCATCCGTGCGGCCAGGCCGATGCCGCCCTGGCCGCCGCCGACGATGACACAGTACGGCTGCTCGTCGTAGCCCAGAGAGGCCTCACTGGCGGTCTTCTTCTCCAGCCAGGACTGCCGCCCCTTCAGGATTTCGTGCGTCACGCCCTGCTCGCGGTTGGCGCCCTTCTTCTCCTCGAACCCCTTGAGCTCCTGCATGGTGGTGAGCAGGGTCCAGCAGGCGCCGTTCCGCAGCCGCAGGTGCGCGTAGCCGCGGGCCTGGCCGGTCTCGAAGTTCACCCAGGCCTCGCTGGCGGCGGCGTCACCGGTCGCGTCTTCGGCGCGTGCCCAGCCGAAGGGCCGTACGTGCTCGAGCTGGGCCTCCAGCATGCGCCGGATGTCGTCCTTGCCCTCGAAGGTCTTGAGGTTCCAGGTGAACGACACGAAGTCGCGCCAGTAGCTGTCCTCGTCGAAGAGGGACAGCGCGGCATCGATGTCCCGGGACTGCAGTGCGGCGTCCAGGGCGGCGAGCCAGCGGTCGACGACCTCGTTCGCTGACTCAGGATTCGGTGATGCGGATCGTGGTGATTCAGGCATAGTCACTCCTTTGTGTGCGCTGAGTGAGGTCAGCCCGAGTGTGGAGCACTAGTGTGTCCCCATACTGATCCGGGCGTGACCTCACGCTCCAGTAGAAACCCGCGGGGGTTACACAGGCGTTACACCCCACTGCGACTGTCAGTGGTCGAGTCAACCCAAGGAGCAGCGGATGCCTCAGAGCCAGCAGGGACCCGGCGGCTTCCATCCCCCGCCCGTGCCGCCCGACCTGCGCTTCTCCGCGCCCGGCGAATACGCGGCGCTCCTGCGGCGGGCCCACGACCTGGCCCTGTCCGGTGCAGCCCGGCCGAACGTCGACCCGGGCCTCTGGGCCTCCTGGCAGCGTGCCCTGGCGGTCGGGATCGATCCGGACGCGCACCTGCCACGACACCTGCACGAGGTGTCGGATGTCGTCTCACTGCGCCGCGCACATGCCCTGGCGGTGGTGATCCCCGCGCTCAGCGAGCTGCTCGCAGACGAGACCGCCTCCGGGCGGCACCTGCTGGTGTTGACCAATGCGCAGGGTGAGATCCTGTGGCGGGTCGGCAGCCCGGCCGTGCTGCGGCAGGCCGACGGGCTGGAGTTCGTCGAGGGCGCGGACTGGTCCGAGTCGGGGATCGGCACCAACGCGATCAGCGAGGTCGTTGTCAGCGGGCGGGCCGCGCAGCTCTTCTCGGCCGAACACCTCGTGCGCACGCACCACGACTGGGCGTGCACGGCGTCGCCCCTCCGCGACCCGCGCACCGGCGAGCTGCTGGGTGTGCTGAACGTGTCGGGGCCACTCGACACCGTCACGGTCGACAGCATGCGGATGGTCAAGACCGGAGTGCGGCTCGCGGAGGAAATGTTGAAGGCCCGCCCGGGCACCGCGCCGGGCAGCGGCTCCGACGCCGCAGCGGGCAGAACCGTCGACCGGCACCAGACCGGCATGGCACTCGAGCTCCTGGGCGACAACCCCGCGGTGGTCTTCGCCGGCGGCCGCCGGGTGCCACTGTCGCTCCGCCGGGCCGAGATCCTCGCCTTGCTCGACTCGCGCACCCGCGGCTGGAGCGCCGAGGAACTGGCCTACGAGGTGCACGGTGAGACCGGAGCCGCGTCAACGATCCGCATCGAGATGCACCGCATCCGGGCGGCCGTAGCGGGCCTGGTGGAGTCCAATCCCTATCGGCTGACGGATGCCGTGCACGGCACCTCGGACGTGAGCCGGGTGCTGCGCTTGTTACGCAACGGGCAGCTCGCGGAGGCGCTGGATGCCTACTCGGCCCCGCTGCTCAGCCGCTCCGGGGCCTTCGCTATCGAGTCGCTCCGGATTGAGCTCAGCGATGCGGTCGGGGCCGCGGCCCGGGCAAGCGGCAGCGCTGAGCTGATCAAGCGCTGGTGCGTCACCGACATGGGGTCCACCGATGAGGACGCCGTCCAGGCGCTGGGGCGGCTGCTCGGTCAGCAGGATGCCGGATACCTTGCTTTCCGAGCGCGATCGGAGCGCCTGGACCGCGAGTTCGGGCTCCCCTGACAACGATGATCGAGGCACCTCCCGCGCGAACGTCACGGTGATCCACGATCTCGGCCCGCGCGTCCCGCGGGCACATCGCGTCTGGCGCGTTGCCGTAGTCTGCTCCTACAATCGTTGCCGGGAGGGGTGCTCACTGTGGCCGGTGAATTCCGACCTGAGCGCATGCACCCCGGTACGACGGTTGAAGCAGAAGAGGTGAGGCATGGCAGGGGAGGTCAGGGACCGCCGGACTATCCATCGGGAGCACGCACCGCACGTCGCGGCGCAGTGGCGATGACGTCCGACGCCTCCCGCGAGCCGGGTTCCTCCCGTTTCTCCCGTCCCTCCGCTGAGTCGCTCGACCCAAAGATCCCGCCCGTGATCGAGGCCACGGTCGATGAACTCGCGGCGCGCGTGCGCCGGATGCTCGCCGGGTCCGCCAAAGTGGCGCCGCGCATCATGCTGGGGCTCTGCGGCGCGCCCGGCTCGGGCAAGTCCACGCTCGCGGCCGCGCTCGTCGAGCGGCTCGGGGCGGAGACCGCCGTGATCGTGCCGATGGACGGCTTCCACCTCGCGACCGACCTGATCCGCGGCACGCCGCTCGCCGAACGCCGCGGCGCGATCGACACCTTCGATCCCGGCTCGTACCTGTCGCTCCTCCGCCGGCTCCGCGCCCGCGACGAGGACGTCGTCTACGCCCCCTCGTTCCGCCGCGGCCTCGAGGAGCCGATCGCGGCGTCCATCGCCGTACCCCGCAGCGTGCCGGTGGTCATCACCGAGGGAAACTACCTGCTCACCGATGCCCCGGTCTGGCTCGAGTTGCGCGGCGAACTCGACGCGGTCTGGTACGTCGACACGCCCGACGCCGTGCGGCTCCCCCGTCTCATCGGCAGGCATGTGCAGTTCGGGCGAGACGAAGCGGATGCCGCGGCGTTCGCCGGCGGAAGCGACCAGGCCAATGCAGACCTCATCAACCGCACTCGCGAGCGGGCGGACCTGATCCTGCGCCTCCTCGACTGACCGGTATTCAAGACGCCCCGGAGTGGGTGTGGGGGCGAGCCTCCGGTTACGCCTAGGCTCAGGTGACCCGGAAGGCCGCCATGACGCCCGCACCACAGAAGCCCGCCACCCTCGAAGCGAAGATCAAGCGGTTCGTCGGTTCACTCAGCATCCGCTCTCGGGTGATCGGCGCAGTCGCCGGAGTGCTGCTGGTCACTCTCGTCGCAGGCGGGGTCGCCGCGGCCACGCGCCCGGACGGCGGGCTGCTCGCCGACACGTCCGCGGCGAGCGCACCGGCGAGCGCGACACCAAGCAGCTCGAGTTCGATCGCGAAGGCAACGGCCACGGCCACACCGGTGGCGGCGTTCACCGAGGAATCGCCCGCCGACCCCACGAGCGTCACCGCAGCCTCCGATGCCGCGACGGTCGCGATCACCGACACCTCGGCGACCAACACCCTCGCCGTCACCCTGCTCGCGACTCTCGCCGTCAAGGGCAAGGCGCCCAAGACCGGCTACGACCGGGTCGGCGACTTCGGCACCGCCTGGCTCGACGTCGATCGCAACGGCTGCGACACCCGCAATGACGTTCTCGGCCGCGACCTCACGAGCGTCGTCAAGTCGGGAACGTGCAAGGTGATGTCCGGCACTATCGTCTCCCCGTACACGAACGCGACGATTTCCTTCGTGCGCGGAGCGGCGACATCCGCCCTCGTGCAGATCGACCACGTGGTGCCGCTCGCGAACGCCTGGCAGACCGGCGCGCAGCAGCTCAGCCAGGCGCAGCGCGTCTCGCTCGCGAACGATCCCCTCAACCTGCTCGCGGTCGACGGACGTTCCAACGAGCAGAAGAGCGACGGCGACACCGCGACCTGGCTGCCCGCGAACAAGGCATACCGGTGCCACTACGTTGCGCGGCAGATCTCGGTC
>NZ_JASJVI010000034.1:0-37854 GCF_035019865.1 Cryobacterium sp. 10I5 | reverse complement strand
ATGCCGCAGGTCGCGTTGGCGCGCCCCGCCCCCGGGGGGGGGGGGGCGCCGAGACTGGACCGGTTGCTCGCTGTGATCGGTCGGATGACCGAGCGAACGGCTACTCCGTGATGGCGATTTCCACCATCACGTCGGCCGAGATCGCGTCGCGCACGGTGGCGAGCAGGCTTGCCGAGACGGGTGAGTCGACGGTCAGCACGCTCAGCGCCTTGCCGCCGGCCTCGTGGCGGGCGATCTGCATGCCCGCGATGTTGATCTGGGCGTCGCCGAACTCGCGGCCGTAGACGGCGACGATTCCGGGGCGGTCGGTGTAGACCATCACGATCAGGTGCTCGGCGAAGGTGACCTCGACGTCGTACCCGTTGACCTCGACGATCTTCTCGATCTGCTTTGTTCCGGTCAGGGTGCCGGAGACGGAAACCTGTGAGCCGTCGGCGAGGGCGCCGCGAATCTGGATGACGTTGCGGTATTCCGGCGATTCCTTGTCGGTGAGCAGGCGGACCGCGATGCCTCGCTGCTCGGCGAGCAGCGGCGCGTTCACGTAGGAGACGGTCTCGCTCACGACGTTCGTGAAGATGCCCTTGAGTGCCGCAAGGCGCAGCACGCTCACGTCGTAGTCGGCGAGCTCGCCGCGCACGTCGATGTCCACGCTCGTGAGCGGGCGCTGCGCGGTGAGGCCGGAGAAGACCTGGCCGAGCTTCTCGACGAGCGGGATGCCGGGACGCACGTAGGGGTCGATGACGCCGCCGGCGACGTTGACCGCGTCGGGCACGAGTTCGCCGGAGAGCGCGAGGCGCACCGACTTCGCGACGGAGACGCCGGCCTTCTCCTGGGCTTCGTCGGTCGATGCACCGAGGTGCGGGGTGGTGATCAGGTTTTCCAGGCCGAGAAGCTTCGACCCGGTTGGGGGCTCAGACACGAACACGTCGAGACCGGCCCCGGCGATGGTGCCGGCGGTCAGTGCGTCGTAGAGGTCGTCCTCGTCGATGAGGCCGCCGCGGGCGACGTTGATCACGAATGCGGTCGGCTTCATGAGCTTGAACTGCTCGGCGCCGATCATGCCGGTCGTCTCCGCGGTCTTCGGCATGTGGATGGTGACGAAGTCGGACTGGGCGAGGAGTTCCTCGAGCGTCACGGGCACGACGCCGAGCTGCTGCGCGCGGGCGGACGTGATGTACGGATCGAACGCGATGATCTTCGTGCCGAAGGCCTGCATTCGAGCGGCAATGAGGGCGCCGATCCGGCCGAGGCCGATGATGCCGACGGTCTTTTCGTACAGTTCGACCCCGGTGTACTTGGAGCGCTTCCACTGCCCTTCGGCGAGGGCGCCGCTCGCGGCGGGGATATGACGGGCCAGGCTAATGATGTGGCCGACGGTCAGTTCGGCGGCGGAGATAATGTTCGAGGTGGGCGCGTTGACGACCATGACGCCGGCGGCCGTCGCTGCTTTAATATCCACGTTGTCGAGTCCGACTCCGGCGCGGGCGATCACCTTGAGCAGGGGCGCGGCCGCGATGGCCTCGGCATCGACCTTCGTCGCGGAGCGCACGAGCACGGCGTCCGCCGTTGCGAGCGCGGCGAGCAGGGCCGGCCGGTCCGTTCCGTCGACTGTGCGGACCTCGAAGTCGGGTCCGAGTGCATCGACGGTTGCGGGTGATAACTCTTCAGCGATAAGAACGACTGGTTTTGACACGAAAACAGAACCTCCGATAGCAGCAGCAATTGTGGCTCGCGCCGCGACCGTGGGGCGCCAGTATTGCGTCGAGTCTATCGGCCGTAATATTCCCCAATGAGCACTGTTACGTTGGACACCCTCCAGTTCGTCCTGCGCTGCCTTCTGGCGGTGTTCTTCTTCGGCGCGGGGGTCACCCATTTCATCCCGGTGGTCCAGCGCACGATGGCGGCGATGATCCCGCCGGGACTCCGCTTCACGGGACTGTTCGGCGCGCGCGGCCCCGTGGTCCTCGTCGTCTTCACGGGCGTCTGCGAGATGCTGGGCGGCCTCGGCCTGCTCTGGCCGCCGACCGTTGGAGTGACCGGGCTCATGCTCGTGGTCTTCCTGATCGCGGTCTTCCCGGCCAACGCCTTCGCCGCCCGCGACCCGCAGCGCTTCGGTCGGGCCGCGATCCCGCTCCGGATCCGCGTCATCGAGCAGGTCGCTCTCATCGCCCTCGTCGTGCTCGCGATTCTCTGAGCCTGCGAAGCCGGTCCTCCCCTTCGATCAGACGATCAGGCTGCCGAGCCCGAACTGGTAGATGTCGAGGGCGAGGGCGGATGCGAGGGCCAGGCCCACGAGGAACAGGGCGGCCTGCGCGTAGAGCGGCCTGCCCCGCCCGATCCGGGCGGCGAGGAGGAAGACGAGGATCGGCAGGAGCACCCCGGCGATCAGGATTCCCCAGCCGAACCCGCTGAGCCGGGTGTCGAGGGACCCGGCGGCGAGGTTGAGGCCGATCAGGTTCCCGAGGGCCGCCCAGACGTCCCAGGCGTAAAACAGGCCGAAGAACACGGCGACGACCAGGAACGGCCAGGAGGGCCGGCGGCGGGTGGCCGCAGCGTCGGAACCGGTCGAGCCGGTGCCGGACGTAGCGGTACCGGACGCATCGGCGCCGGACGGGTTCGGGTGTGCGATGGGCTCGCTCATGCGACGGCCCCTCCGCTCACGAGCAGCGGCAGGGGTGCGAGCAGCACGACGCCGAGGAGCAGCCAGAGGATCCGTCCGCGCGGCCGGGTCGGGGTCAGCCAGAGCGTCACCGCGAACCATGCGACGGGCGCCGCGATGGCGAGCCAGGTACCCAGGCTGAACATGAAGCTCGCGAGCGCGTCGCCGAGCGGGTTGTCGATCCGGCTCACGCCGATGAACCAGCCGATCGTGAAGAGCAGGTAGATGCCCCCGAACACCCCGAGGGAGATCAGGGTGAATGAGCTCATCGGCGAGCGTTCTGCGCCTCGGGCCGCGGCATCCGCTTCGATTGCGGCGGTCGGTCCCTTGACGCTCCAGCCGTCCGGCAGCGGGGCATAGACCGGTTCGGATACCGGTGCAGAGACCCGAGTTGAGGCCGGAGCCGAGACACCGGGGTCTGACTCGACCGGCGTGCGCGAGTTCTCGCGGGCGTCGGCGTCCTCTGACCGGGTTTGCAGGGTCGGATCGTCGTCGCCGGCCCAGCCGAGCGCGTCGTCGTCGTCGCGCGGATTTCCGCCACGTGGTGCTGAAGTCATAGGGCCAGATTAGCCGTCGGAGTGCGGCGCCGCGTCAGGCAGCGGGTCAGGAGACCTGGAGGGGGGCGTGGTGGTGACCGCTGTCGGGTCATCGTTCGGTGGCTGCGGCAGCCCCACGAACATGGTGTGGTGCAGGGCCTCGACGTGCGCGCGGGCGACGCGCACGGCATCCACAGGGTCGGAGCGGCGGAGCGCGGCAACGAGGTCGGCGTGGTCGTCGTTGACCCCGTGCAGGAACGCGATCGGATAGGGCAGGAAGTACCGGTACAGCGCGGCGAGCGCTGCGCGATAGAGCGGAAGGGCGAAGTCGAGACCGCTCGCGGTGGCGATGCCGACGTGGAAGCTCTCGTCGGCCAGGTGGTACTCGGTCCAGCTTGCCGCCGTGCGCATTCGGGCGATCTGCAGGTCGAGGGCGGCCAGGTCGGCGTCGGTCGCGGCGAGCGCGGCGTGGTGCGCGATGGCGCACTCGAGGAGCACCCGGCGGTCGATGAGTTCGTGGACCTCGGCGGCGTCAGCGAGGTAGCTGCGGATCTCGGCGACGGCCGAGTGCGCGGGAACATCTGCGACGAAGGTGCCGCCGCCGCGTCCCCTGCGGCGCACGAGCACGCCCTCCTCCGCGAGGCTCTCGAGCGCCCGCCGGGCCGTGATCGGGCTGACGGCGAGCGCATCAGCGACGTCCTCGACGGGCGACACTCGTTCGCCCGGCAGCAGCAGGCCGAGGTCGACGGCGAGGGCAAGCCGTGCCCGCACGGTGTCGATCGCGGCGAGGCGGGTGATCCCGGTGACCGAAGGCGCGGTCAGGGCCGCGAGGCCGGTCGGTGCGCTCCCGGACTCTGCACTCCCCGACGGCGCGTCGTCGCCGTCTCCGGGTATCGATATGGTCACGGCACAACAGTAATGGAACCGAAACGCGCTCGTAATGTTCAAAATGATCTAATTTGGGGGAACCCGAGAGGACACCATGACACGACGTCTCACGATCGCAGCCGTACAGGTACCACCGCAGCTCATCGGGGCATCCGTCGAGCTGTTCGCCGCCGAATTTCGGGCCGTCCTGGCCGCGGCTCCGTCCATCGACCTGGTGGTCTTCCCCGAGCTTCATCTCTTCGGCTCCGCCGCCGATCGCGGGGAGACCGCCCCTGAGCCGGTCACCGGCGAGGAGCGCAACGCGACCTTGCGAGCATCCGCCCGCCCGCTCGATGGACCGCTCAGCGACGCCCTCGGAGCCCTGGCCCGCGAGGCCGGTGTCTGGCTGGTTCCGGGCAGCGTGTGCGAGCTCGGACCTGAGGGGGAACTGTTCAACACCGCCCTGGTCTACGCGCCGACCGGAGAACGGGTCGCCTCGTACCGGAAGATGTTTCCGTGGCGGCCGTTCGAGCCATACGACCCCGGGGACCGTTTCGTCGTCTTCGACATGCCGGGCGTCGGCCGCCTCGGCCTCTCCATCTGCTACGACGCCTGGTTCCCCGAGGTGACCAGGCACCTCGCCTGGCTCGGCGCCGAGGTCGTGCTCAATCTCGTGAAGACGACGACGGATGACCGCGCCCAGGAACTCGTGCTCGCCCAGGCCAATTCGATCGTGAACCAGGTCTTCACCGTCAGCGTCAATTGCGCGGGTCCCGCCGGCCGGGGCCGGAGCATCATCGTCGACCCGGAGGGCCTCGTGCTCGCCGAGAGCGCAGGCGCACACGCCGAGACCCTCGTCACGACCCTCGACCTCGAACATGTGACCCGGGTGCGTGACCACGGCACCGCGGGCACCAACCGGCCCTGGGCGCAGTTCGCAGACACGGATGCCGCGATCGAGTTGCCCCTGTACGGCGGGCGGATCTCCCCCCTCACGTGGCGGCCCCGGGCCAGCTCCCCCGCTTCTCCCGATTCCCTCACCGATTCCGCAGCACCCCTCACCCAGTAAGGACGACGACCCATGGCCTCTCCCGCGCTCCCCAGTCCCACCCTCACTCGCTCCCTGACGCTGTCCTCGGTCGTGATCTTCGGCCTGGCATACATGACGCCGATCATCGTCCTCGGGATCTTCGGCATCGTCGCAGAGGTCACCGGCGGCGCCACCCCCGCCGCATACCTGGTCGCCCTCGTCGCGATGCTCTTCACCGCCTCGAGCTACGGACGGATGGCCGCCGCGTATCCCGTCGCCGGCTCGGCGTACAGCTACGTGCGCCGCGCGATCGACTCCCGGGTCGGGTTCCTCGTCGGCTGGGCCGTGCTCCTCGACTACCTCTTCCTGCCCATGGTGATCTGGCTGATCGGCGGGGCCTATCTCGGGGCGCAGTTCCCCGGCGTGCCCGGGTGGATCTGGATCCTCGGCTTCATCCTCACGACGACCGCGCTCAACATCATCGGCATCCGGGTGGCGCAGAAGGCGAACTACCTTCTGATGGCCTTCCAGGTCCTCGTCATCCTGCTCTTCGTCGCCCTCTCGATCGGCTCCGTCGTCACGAATTCCGGCCCGATGGCCCTGTTCAGCTCTGCACCGTTCTTCAGCGACACCGCAGGCATCAGCGGGATCTCGGCGGGGGCCGCGATCGCCGCATATTCGTTCCTCGGCTTCGACGCGGTGACGACACTCACGGAGGAGACGATCAACCCGCGTAAGACGATGCCGCGGGCCATCATGCTGATCGCACTGATCGGCGGGGCCATCTTCGTGCTCGTCGCGTACACGACCACTCTCGTGCACCCCGGCGGCGTGTTCGAGAACTCCTCGTCCGCCGCCTTCGACATCGCACTCACGATCGGCGGCAACGTCTTCGGCGCGATCTTCATCGCCGGCCTCGTACTCGGCCAGTTCGCCTCAGGGCTCGCCGCCCAGGCCGGCGGCGCCAGACTGCTCTACGCGATGGGCCGCGACGGCGTGCTCCCGCGCCGGATCTTCGGTGCGATCAGCGAGCGCTACCGCACCCCGGTGATCAGCATCGTCATAACCGGCGTTGTCGGGCTGATCGCTCTGTTCCTCGACGTGGCCACGTCCACGTCGTTCATCAACTTCGGCGCCTTCACGGCGTTCACGTTCGTGAACCTCGCCGTGATCGCTTTCTTCGTCCGTGAACGGAAGGCCGGGATCCGTCACAACGTCTGGCTCTACGTCGTCATTCCCGCGATCGGCGCCGTCGTTGACGCGTGGCTGCTCACCCAACTCGACGTGAACGCCATCACGCTCGGCCTGGTCTGGCTCGCCGTGGGAGTGGTTGTGCTCGCCTTCCTGACGAAGGGTTTCCGCAAGGCTCCGCCGGAACTCGCCTTCGAGGAGGCAGAAGAGGCCGTCCTCGCCACCCCCTGACCCCTGGCCACAGCAAGAAAGGCGGGGCCCCTCGGATAGAGGGGCCCCGCCTTTCTTATGCACTGCGCTGCGTGCGCTGCGCGCGGTGCTTAGCGGGCGGCTTCGCCGTCGACGTAGTCGTCGTCGTTCGAGGCGTTCCACGCGAAGAGCTTGCGCAGCTCGCGACCGGTGGCCTCGATCGGGTGCTCTTCGCCCTTCTTGCGGAGAGCCAGGAACTCGGGTGCTCCGGCGTCCTGGTCGGCGATGAAGCGTTCGGCGAACGCGCCGCTCTGGATGTCGGCGAGAACGGCCTTCATGTTCTCCTTGACGTGCGGGTCGATCACGCGGGGGCCGGAGACGTAGTCGCCGTATTCCGCGGTGTCGGAGACACTCCAGCGCTGCTTGGCGATGCCGCCCTCCCACATCAGGTCGACGATGAGCTTGAGCTCATGCAGCACCTCGAAGTAGGCGACCTGCGGCTGGTAGCCGGCTTCGGTCAGGGTCTCGAAGCCGTACTGGATCAGCTGCGAGACGCCGCCGCAGAGCACGGCCTGCTCGCCGAACAGGTCGGTCTCGGTCTCTTCGGTGAAGGTGGTCTTGATGCCGGCGGCACGGAGACCGCCGATCGCCTTCGCGTAGCTGAGGGTCAGCGGCCAGGCATTGCCGGTCGCATCCTTCTCGACGGCGACGATGACGGGAACGCCACGGCCGGCTTCGAATTCGCGGCGCACGGTGTGGCCCGGTCCCTTGGGGGCGACCATGACGACGTCGACGCCCTCGGGCGCGGTGATGTAGCCGAAGCGGATGTTGAAGCCGTGTCCGAAGACGAGCGCCTTCCCGGCGGCGAGGTTCGGAAGCACGTCAGCGGCGTACAGGTGACGCTGCACCTGGTCGGGTGCGAGGATGACGATGACGTCGGCCCACTTCGCCGCCTCGGCGGTGCTCAGGACGGTGAAGCCGACCTCTTCGGCCTTGGCCTTCGACTTCGAGCCCTCCTTGAGACCGATGACGACCTCGACACCCGAGTCGCGGAGGTTCTGGGCATGCGCGTGTCCCTGCGAGCCGTAGCCGATGACGGCTACCTTCTTGCCCTGGATGATCGACAGGTCAGCGTCTTTGTCGTAGTAAATCTCAGACACGAGTGGTTATCTCCTAGTTGTTTGGTGAAGAAAGGTCGGTGAAGAAAAGGGGGGTGCGGGGCGGACGCTAGCTCTTGAACACGCGTTCGGTGATCGATTTGGACCCGCGGCCGATGGCGAGGAGTCCGGATTGTGCGATCTCCTTGATCCCGTATGGCTCGAGCACGCGCAGCAGCGCCTGGGTCTTGCCGGAATCCCCGGTGACCTCGATCACGACGGAGTCAGGGGCGACGTCGACGACCCGCGCACGGAACAGCGTCACCGCCTCGAGCACCTGGGACCTCGTCGTGTTGTCCGCACGCACCTTGACGAGCAGGTGCTCGCGGTGCACGGACTGCGCGGGGTCGAGCTCGACGATCTTGATCACGTTGATCAGCTTGTTGAGCTGCTTCGTGACCTGCTCGAGCGGGAGGTCCTCGACGTCGACGAGGATGGTGATCCGCGACAGGCCGGGGATCTCGGTGTGACCGACCGCGAGGCTTTCGATGTTGAAGCCGCGGCGGGCGAAGAGGCCGGCGACGCGGGTCAGCAGGCCGGGCTTGTCCTCGACGAGGAGGCTCAGGACATGGGAACTCATCGGCTTACTCCTCTCCCCAGGTCGGTGCATGGTCTTTCGCGTACTGCACGTAGCTGTTGCTGACGCCCTGCGGCACCATCGGCCACACCATCGCGTCGCGGCTGACCACGAAGTCGATCACGACGGGCCGGTCGTTCGTCGCAAGGGCGAGCTTGATCGCGTCGTCGACCTGGTCCGCGCTCGTGACACGGATACCGAGCGCGCCATAAGCCTCGGCGAGCTTCACGAAGTCGGGCACCATCGCCGAGCCGTGGCCGGTGTTCAGGTCGGTGAAGGAGTGCCGCCCGTCGTAGAACAGGGTCTGCCACTGGCGCACCATGCCGAGCGAGGAGTTGTTGATGATCGCGACCTTGATCGGGATGTTGTTGATGGTGCAGGTCGCGAGTTCCTGGTTGGTCATCTGGAAGCATCCGTCGCCGTCGATCGACCAGACCACCCGGTCGGGTTCTGCGACCTTGGCGCCCATCGCGGCGGGAACGGAGTAGCCCATCGTGCCCGCGCCACCCGAGTTCAGCCAGGAGTTGGGGCGCTCGTACTTGATGTACTGGGCCGCCCACATCTGGTGCTGGCCGACGCCGGCGGCGTAGACGCCTTCCGGACCGGTGAGCTCGCCGATGCGCTTGATCACGTACTGCGGCGCGAGCAGGCCGTCCGTCGGCTCGGAGTAGCCGAGCGGGAACTCCTCGCGGAGGCCGTTCAGGTAGGTCCACCACTCGGTGAAGTCCGGGGTGGTCGTCTTGAGCACAGCGGAGAACGCGACGGCCAGGTCCGCGAGCACGTCCTTGGCGTCTCCGACGATGGGCACGTCGGCGGTGCGGATCTTGGAGATCTCCGCGGGGTCGACGTCGACGTGAACGATCGTGGCGTGCGGCGCGAACTCGCTGACCTTCCCTGTGACCCGGTCGTCGAAGCGGGCGCCGAGCGCGATGATCAGGTCGGCCTCCTGCAGCGACAGCACGGCGGAAACGGTCCCGTGCATGCCCGGCATCCCGAGGTGCTGGTCGTGCGAGTCCGGGAACGCTCCACGGGCCATCAGCGTGGTGACGACCGGCGTGCCGGTGAGTTCGGCGAAGGCGAGGAGCTCGGCGGATGCGCGGGCGCGGATGACACCGCCGCCGACGTACAGCACGGGCTTCTTCGCATCGGCGAGCAGCTGGGCTGCCGCCTGCACCTGCTTGCCATGGGCCTTGGTGATCGGACGGTAGCCGGGCAGGTCGATCTTCGGGGGCCAGATGAAGGGCGCCGTCTTCTGCTGGGCGTCCTTGGTGATGTCGACGAGCACGGGACCCGGCCGGCCGGTCGAGGCGATCAGGTACGCGGATGCGATCGCACCGGGAACGTCCTCCGGGCGCTTGACGAGGAACGAGTGCTTCGTGATCGGCATCGTGATGCCGACGATGTCGGCCTCCTGGAAGGCATCCGTGCCCATCAGCGTCGAGAAGACCTGGCCGGTGATGCACAGGATGGGCACCGAGTCCATGTAGGCGTCGGCGATCGCCGTGACGAGGTTCGTCGCCCCAGGGCCGGACGTCGCGATGGCGACGCCGACGCGGTTGCTCGCCGAAGCGTAGCCCTCGGCAGCGTGGCCGGCGCCCTGCTCGTGGCGCACCAGGATGTGCCGGATGGCGTCCTGGGTCATCAGCTCGTCGTAGAGCGGGATGACGGCGCCGCCGGGCAGGCCGAAGACATCCGTCACGCCCAGCAGTTCGAGGGTGCGGATGATCGCACCGGAACCGGTGAGGAGTTCGGGTTCACCGGATGCCGCCGCGGCCGTCGCTGCGGCGGACGGAGTGGCGGCCGAGGTCGGCGAGGGCGTGGGTGATGGCACGGGGTTCTGTTCCGCGGTCATTGAGTCAGGTCCCTAAGGTCGAGTTCGAATGGTGAGCGCTACCCCGTGACGGCGCCGACGGCGGCCGATTGCACGAGCTTCGTGTACTTGGCGAGCACGCCGCGGGTGTAGCGGGGAGGGAGAGGCGCCCAGCCGACTCGTCGGGCGTCGAGCTCTTCAGGGTCGACCAGTAGGTCGAGCGTGCGAGCTGCGATATCGACCCGTATGAGATCACCATCGCGCACGAAGGCGATCGGACCTGCGTCCACCGCTTCGGGTGCTATGTGGCCGATACACAGTCCGGTTGTGCCGCCTGAGAATCTGCCGTCCGTTAACAGTAGTACATCGGCACCGAGCCCGGCGCCCTTGATGGCAGCGGTGATCGAGAGCATCTCCCGCATGCCGGGGCCGCCCTTCGGGCCTTCGTAACGGATGACGACGACGTCGCCCTTCTCGATGGCACCCTCGGTGAGGGCGTCCATCGCAGCGCGCTCGCGTTCGAAGACGCGGGCAGGGCCGGTGAACACGTCGCTGTCGAAGCCGGCGGTCTTGACGACGGCACCCTCCGGAGCCATCGAGCCCTTGAGGATGGTGATGCCGCCGCTCTTGTGGATCGGGTTGTCGAGCGTGCGGAGCACCTCGCCGTCGAGGTCGGGCGGGTCGATCTCCGCGAGGTTCTCTGCGACGGTCTTGCCGGTCACGGTGAGCGCGTCCCCGTGGATGAGGCCGGCCTCGAGCAGGGCGCGCATCACGGCGGGCACCCCGCCGTGGCGGTCGACGTCGTTCATGACGTATTTGCCGAACGGCTTCAGGTCGCCGATGTGCGGAACCTTGTCGCCGATCACGTTGAAGTCGTCGAGGCTCAGCTCGACCTCGGCCTCCCGGGCGATGGCGAGGAGGTGCAGCACCACGTTCGTGGATCCCCCGAAGGCCATGGCCACGGCGATCGCATTCTCGAAGGCCTTGCGGGTGAGGATGTCCCTGGCCGTGATACCGAGGCGCAGCAGGTTGACGACGGCCTCGCCGGAGCGGTGCGCGTAGTAGTCGCGGCGGCGGTCGGCCGAGGCGGGGGACGCGGATCCCGGCAGGCTCATGCCGAGGGCTTCTGCGACGCTCGCCATGGTGTTGGCCGTGTACATGCCGCCGCAGGCCCCCTCGCCGGGGGCGAAGGCGCACTCGATCCGCTTCGCGTCGGCCACGGACATCCGCCCGGCCTTGACGGCGCCGACGGCCTCGAACGAGTCGATGATGGTGATGTCTTTTTCGGTGCCGTCGGAGAGCTTGACCCAGCCGGGCGCGATCGAGCCGGCATAGAGGAAGACGCTTGCGAGATCGAGGCGGGCGGCGGCCATCAGCATGCCGGGCAGGGACTTGTCGCAGCCGGCGAGCAGGACGGAGCCGTCGAGGCGCTCGGCCTGCATGACGACCTCGACGGAGTCCGCGATGACCTCCCGGGAGACGAGGGAGAAGTGCATGCCCTCGTGGCCCATCGAGATGCCGTCGGAGACGGAGATAGTGCCGAACTGCAGCGGGTAGCCGCCACCGGAGTGCACACCCTCCTTGGCCGCCTGCGCGAGGCGGTCGAGGGACAGGTTGCACGGGGTGATCTCGTTCCAGGAACTCGCGATGCCGATCTGGGGTTTGTCCCAGTCGGCGTCGCCCATCCCGACCGCGCGGAGCATTCCGCGGGAGGTCGTGGCTTCGATTCCGTCGGTGACGTCGCGACTACGCGGTTTCAGATCGATCTCAGGCATGTAGTGATTCTAGAACCTGTGTTTCGGGAACTTTGCCGCAGGGTTACCGTTCGCTGGGAGTTCCGGGGGTTCCTGAAGCTTCGGCGGCCTCCCGGAGGTCGGCGATCAGCTGGAGCACGATCGGCACTTCCTCCGGTCCGCGCACCCGGTAGCCCGCGATGGTCGTGCCCGCGCCGATCTTGAGTCCGAGGTCGCTGGGGTGCAGCGCGGTGAACGCGTCTTCGTCTGTCACGTCGTCACCGGCGTAGAACACCCGGTCGGCGCCCGTGTATGCACGGAGCCGTTCGAGAGCGTCGGCCTTCGAGCTCGAACGCACGGCGAATTCGAGCACGTTCTTGCCCTCGCGCACGGTGAGATCCGGCAGGACGGCGCCGAGCTGTGCGCGGGCGTCGCGTTGCACGGCCTGGGCGGCCTGCACGGTCGCCTTGCGCGTGTGCAGGGCGAGCCCGGCGGGCTTGCGTTCGATCCAGACGCCCGTCACGGATGCCGAGACCCGCTCGAGCACCCGGGTGAGCGTGTCGAGCTGGTCGAGTTCGTCCTGGTCGAGCCCGAGTTCTTCGCCCGGGGTGTCCAGTTGCACCTCGATGCCGTGTGAACCGGTCAGGAGCACCTCGATCTGCGGTTCGGCGACCTGGCGCAGGCTCGCGAGCGACCGGCCGGAGACGAGGGCGACCCGCACGCCGTCGAGCCCGATCAGGCGTTCGACGGCCTCGCGGGTGCCGGCGACGGCACGCGAGTCCTGGGGGTTGTCAACGATCGGGGCGACGGTGCCGTCGAAGTCAAGCGCGATGAGCAGCGAGCCTGCCGCACTGAAGTCGCGGACGGCGTGGACGAGGTCTGCGGGTACGCCGGGCTGCACGGCGGCGCCCTCCCGAAGGGTGCGCAGGAACGACGACGACCAGGCGGCGACGTCGTTGTCGAACACCTTGCGGCGGAGAGCCCGCATCCGCCGCTGCCGTTCGGGGCGCGGCATCGCGATCGCCCGGAGGATCGCCGCCTTCATCCCGTCGATGTCGTGCGGGTTGATCAGTACGGCCTGCTTGAGTTCGTCGGCGGCCCCGGCGAATTCGCTCAGCACGAGCACGCCGTCCTTGTCGTCGCGGACGGCGACGTATTCCTTGGCGACGAGGTTCATCCCGTCGCGGAGGGCGGTGACGAGCATGACGTCTGCGGCGAGGTACAGGGCGACCATCTCTTCGCGCGGGTAGCCGTGGTGGTGGTAGCTGATCGCGGTGTGGCTGATCGTCGAGTAGTCGCCGTTGATGCGGCCGACGGCGAGTTCGATCTCGTCGCGGAGGGCCATGTATGCGCCGACGCGCTCCCGGGAGGGGCTCGCGACCTGCACGAGGGTGACGTCCTCGACGGAAATCGACCCGTCCTCGAGGAGCTCGCCGAAGGCCTTCAGACGGTGGCCGATGCCCTTCGTGTAGTCGAGCCTGTCGACGCCGAGGATGATCGTCTTCGGGTTGCCGAGGTCTTCGCGGATGCGGCGCGCGCGGGCCTGGATCTCCGGCTGCTTCGCGAGGTCGGCGTATGCGATGGCGTCGATGGAGATCGGGAAGTGCTTGGCGATCACGCGGCGGTGGTGTCCCCCGGCGCCCGGGACGTCGATCGCGACACCGCGGGTGGAGTAGCCGAAGAGGCGACGGACCGCGCGGGAGAAGTTACCGGCATCCGCCAGCCGCTGGAAGCCGATCAGGTCGGCGCCGAGCAGGCCGTCGAGGATCTGTTTGCGCCACGGGAGCTGCGCGTAGATGCCGTACGGCGGGAACGGTATGTGGTTGAAGAAGCCGATGACGAGGTCGGGGCGCATGTCGCGCAGCATCCGCGGCACGAGTTGCAGCTGGTAGTCGTGTACCCAGACGGTGGCACCGGATGCCGCGGCCGCTGCGGCCGCTTCGGCGAACCGCCGGTTCACGCGCACGTATGCCTCCCACCATTCGCGGTGGAAGCTCGGCGGGGAGATCACGTCGTGGTAGAGCGGCCAGAGGGTGTCGTTGGAAAAGCCCTCGTAGTAGTCCTCGAGGTCGGCGTCGGTCAGCGAGACGGGAACGATGTTGATGCCGTCGTTCTCGAAGGGGGCGAACTCGCGGTCTGCGACGCCGGGCCAGCCGACCCAGGCGCCATCGGACGAGCGCATCAGCGGTTCCAGGGCTGTGACGAGTCCGCCCGGTGAGGTCTTCCAGCTCTCGGTGCCGTCTTCGGCGACGACGAAGTCCACGGGCAGCCGGTTCGAGACGGCGACGAGGGCGTATGTCACCTTCGGCTCGGCAGCGGGCGTGGTGACGGCTTCGATCGAAATGGCTGGTCCGTTCCGGTACCTGCACGGCGCACGCACCTTGGTGGACTTCCAAGGATACCAGCAGCCCGTGCCGAGCTCCCTGACTATTGGGCAGCGCGACACCCGCCGTTCAACCGTCGGGTTTACTCTGGCGCCAATGATTCGCATCGGCATGAGCACGACGTGCGCCTATCCGCTCTCGACAGAGCATGCCTTCCGGCTTGCGAAGCTCGCGGGATACGACGGCATCGAAATCATGGTCTCCCGCGACGAGGTCACCCAGGATGCCGCTGCGCTCCTGGCCCTTTCGCGGAAGTACAAGCTGCCGATCTTCTCGATCCACGCGCCTGTGCTCCTGCTCACGCATTTCGTCTGGGGCAGGGACCCGCTCGTGAAGCTCGAACGATCGGCAGCCCTCGCGGCCGAGGTCGGGGCGCGAACCGTCGTCGTGCATCCGCCGTTTCGCTGGCAGGCCGACTTCGCCGTCACGTTCCTCGACTCCGTGCGCGAGATCAGCGCGCAGAGCGGCATCGAGATCGCGGTCGAGAACATGTTCCCGTGGAAGTTCGGCGGCCGGAGCATGAAGGCGTACTCCCCCGGCTGGGACACCACCCGGATGGACTGCGACGCGGTCACGCTCGACTTCTCGCACTGCGCCCTGAGCGGGCTCGACAGCCTCGCGATGGCGACGGAGCTCGGCGCCCGCCTCAGGCACGTGCACCTGTGCGACGGGTCAGGCTCCCTCGACGAGGGCAAGGTCTTCGACGAGCACCTGCTGCCCGGCCGGGGCAGCGAGCCGGTCGCCGAGGTGCTCAACCTGCTCGCGCGCACGGACTGGGACGGCCGGATCGTCGCGGAGGTCAACACCCGCAAGGCGCGTACCGAGCAGGAACGCCTCGTGCTGCTCGTGGAGACCCTCGCGTTCGCGCGCCTGCACACGAATCAGCGCCGGGTGCGCCGCGCCCCGCGCTCGCCTCGAGCCCGCGAGTCCCTGCGTCCCGGCCAGCAGCAGTAGCCCCCAACGAATTCGACGGAGTTTTTGCGTTTTGAGTACGTGAGAGCGCGGTTTAAGCGCTTTCCGGACAGAATCTCCGTCGAATTCGTTAGGGGCAGGGCAAGGGCGGATGCGGGGCGGGGTCAGCCGCGGGCGAGCGCCAGGGCGAAGGAACGCGGACCGCGCTTGGCGGCAACGGCCCAGAAGGTCAGGCCGATGCTCACCACCGCGAAGAGCAGCAGGATGCCCACGGCATTGAGCGCGCCGGCTCCCCCACCCGACACTATCCCCTGCATGCCGCGCACGGCCCAGGTGAGCGGCAGGAACGGGCTGATCGCCTGGAACGGCGCCGAGACGAGCTCGATCGGGTACAGGCCGCCGACCGCCGTGAGTTGCAGGGCGAGGAGCACGAGGGACATGACGATGCCGACCCTGCCGAACGCCACGGTAAGGAACTGGTGCACCGCGACGAACACGAATGCGAGGAACACCGCGAAGCCCAGTGTCGCGGGGAGCAGGGTCCAGGTCACGCCGAGCGACGCGTGCAGCAGGGCGACGACGACGACCGCCTGGACGGCGGCGAGGCCGAATGCCCGGCCGAAGCCACGCGAGACGAGGCGCCCGGTCGAGGCCGTCGACGCGAGCGCGGTGCTCGTCACCGGGCGCATCACGAGGAAGATCGCGAGCGCGCCGATCCAGAGCCCGACGGGAACGAAGACCATGCCGAGGAGCGGGCCGATCGTCGTGATCGGATTGTCGCGGGTCGTGGTGATGGCGACGGGCTCCGAAACGACCGAAGCCGACTGCGCAGGGTCGTCCTGGTTCAGTTTCTTCGCGCTCTCGGCTCCGGACGCGAGCCCGGTCGCGAGCTGGCTCGCGCCCGTCTCGAGCTGGTGCACCCCGGTGGCCGCGGCGGCGGTCCCGGTCGCGAGCTGGGAGACGCCGCTCGAGAGGCTCGACACGCCCGAGGCGAGGCCGGTCGCGCCGGTTCGGAGCGATGCGGATCCCGCTGCGAGCTTCGCGGCCCCTGCCGCGCTCTGCG
Source organism: Cryobacterium sp. 10I5 (assembly GCF_035019865.1). NCBI lineage: Bacteria > Bacillati > Actinomycetota > Actinomycetes > Micrococcales > Microbacteriaceae > Cryobacterium > Cryobacterium sp. 10I5. The sequence goes on along the minus strand of NZ_JASJVI010000034.1, from coordinate 21,746 downwards.
CGACGCCGCCCTGGACGCCCGTGAGAGCGGATGTCGTCTGCTGGCTGAGTCCGCTGCCCTGGGTGGACAGGGTGTCGAGCCCGCCCTGAACGCCCGTGATACCACCGGAATACTGGGTGAAGTACGCGCGGTACTTCGCGATGATCTCCGAGGCGTGGGTGGGATCGGCGGCGACGGCCTGCGCCATCGCGTCATAGGTGGGGACGAGGGGTATCGCCGCGGACAGGCTCGACAACCCGGTCGCCGCCTGCGTGACTCCCCCGGTGTACTGGGCGACGCCACTGCTGAGGGCGCTGAGCCCCGCCGTGCCGGAGTCGAGCTTGCCGAGGCCCGCGCTGAGCGCATCCACCCCGTTCGTGTACGCCTTCACTCCGGTCGCGAAGCTCGACGCTCCGGTCGCGGCGGACGCCGCTCCGGTGGCCGCGGAGGACGCACCCCCGGAGAGGGAATCCAGGCCGGTGGCCACTCCGGTGACTCCCGTGGAGACCTGGCCGGCGCCATCCGCTGCCGTGGTCAGCGAGCCGCCGAGCGTGGTCAGGCCTTTGTACAGGCCGCTCAGGTACTGGGTGGTGATCTGACGGCCGAAGACGCCCGTCATCGCGGACCCGACGGTCCCTGCGACGGTTCCGGCGAGGTAGGAATGCGCGTCGTCGGTGCGGATGGCGAGTTCGGCCTGGGACGGTGCTGCGGTGCCGATCGAGGTGATCGATTTGGAGAAATCGGCGGGGATGGTGAGCACCGCGTACGCCTTGCCGGAGGCGAGGGCGGCCGCCGCATCCGCGGAATTGGAGATCGTCCAGGCGAACCCGGTCGACGCAGTCCTCGACGAGGCCGGCGCGGTCAGCTCGGTCACGAGCAGGCGCCCGGCGAGCACGGTCTGCTTTGTGCCGTCTGCGGCCGTCGTCGTGACGAAGGTGTCGTTGTTGACGACGATCGCGGGCAGGGTGTCGAGCCGCTGGTCTGCGGTCGCGAGCGCGCCGGCGAAGACGCCTGCGACCGCGAGCGGTACCACGATCAGTCCGGCGAGTACGGCGCCGAAGGTCCAGCGGCGCTGTCCCGGCGTGCGGCTGAAGAGTCGTTCGAGCCTGGTGCTCATCGCAGTGCAGCCTTTCCATCCAGGGAGTCGGCGCCGAAGACGGCGTCGCGGGGGTCGGGGGTGTCAGTTGGCCGGGTCGCATGACGCGGGTCAGGGTCGAGCGACGGATATCCGCCGCGAGCTCCGGCGAGGGCGAGCTCTGCCGGTTCGACGGGCTCGAGCGCTTCGAGGTCGACGACCTGCACGGACCGGCCCGCTGCGGTCAGCGGATGCTGCGCCGCCGCCGCGAAGATCAGCGTGGTGTCGGCGGGAGCGAGGGTCGCCACCACGGCACCGACGCTGCGTCCCGCGGAATCGGCGGGGAGCCCTTCGCCGAGGTCGATGACGACCACGCCGGGACGTTCGGCGAGCGCCGCCGCGACGAGGACCGCGGCACGGGACACGGCCGACAGGGAGGACACGGGGGTGGCCGCGGTGAGGTGCGCGAGCGGAGCGCGGTCGTCGGCGAGGGCACGGTTGACGCGTCCGATCCAGCTGTCGAGCTGGCTGCGGCGGCTGCGGGAGCGGAACCGTGGCTGGGTGAGGTCGAGCCGCTCGGCGAGCAGTTCGCCCACGGTCATCCCGTTGTCCCGGCTGTCGCCGACGTCGGCGAGCGCGACGACGCGCAATGCGCGACCGCGTTCGGAGGGCAACGGATAGCTGAGGACCTGGAGTCGGCCGGAGACCGGGTCGAGGCGGCCGGCGAGCGTCGCGGCGACCACCCGGCGATGGGCGGTGGTCCCGGTGAGGACGAGCACAGATCCGGTCGACACGGAGACGGTGAGCGGGCCGATCGTGCTGCCCGGCAGGCCGAAGACGGCCTGGTCCGCGGTGATGGCGCCGTCCTGCGCCTTCGCCCAGTGACTGTCGAGCATGTGGTGGCGGAGGCCTTCGCCTTCGATGTCGACGTTGGGGAGCAGGCGGTCGAGCCAGCGCGGCAGCCACCAGGCGGCACGGCCCGCGAGGGCCATCGCGGCGGGCACGAGCGTCATCCGCACCAGGAAGGCGTCGAGGAAAACGCCGACGGCGAGGGCGAACGCAATGCCCTTGATCGCCCCGGTGCCGTCTGGAACGAAGGCGAAGAAGACGAAGAACATGATGAGCGCCGCTGCGGTGACGACGCGGGCGGCGTGTGCGAAGCCGTAGACGACGGCCTGGCGCGCGTCGTTGCTCTTGACGTACTCCTCACGCATCCCGGACACGAGGAAGACCTCGTAGTCCATGGCGAGTCCGAAGAGCACGGCCATCAGCAGGATCGGCAGGAAGCTCAGGATCGGGCCTGGCGTGCTCACCCCGAGCAGGTCGGCGAACCAGCCCCACTGGAAGATCGCGACGGTCGCGCCGATCGACGCGAAGACGGAGAGCAGGAACCCGATCGCAGCCTTGACCGGCACGAAGACGGAACGGAACACCATCGTCAGCAGGATGATGGAGAGCCCGACGACAATGAGCGCGAACGGGATGAGCGCGTTGCTCAGCCGGTTCGAGATATCGATCGACACGGCCGTCGCTCCCGTCACCGTGACGGGAGTCCCGAGTTCGGAGTCGATTCCCGGCGCGAGGTCCCGAATGGCCTGGACGAGGTCCTTGGTCTTCGGGTCGTTCGGTGCGCTGTTCGGCATCACCTGGATGATCGCGGTGTCGACCGTGGCGTTCGGGGTGCCCTTGCCGACGAAGGCGACGTCGGGCAGGGTGCGCAGCTTGGCGCTGATCGTCTCGAGGTCCGGGAAGATGTTCGTGGTCTGGGTGATGTCGACCACCACGATGAGCGGGCCGTTGTAGCCGGGGCCGAAGCCCTCCTCGATCATGGTGAATGCCTTGTGCTGGGTCGAGTCGACCGGCTCGGAGGCGCCGTCCGGCAGGTTGAGGTCGAGGCTGAGGGCGGGGATCGCGAGGGTGCCGAGGATTCCGACGACGAGGATCACGGCGACGATCGGTGCCTTCATCACGAGGCCGACCCAGCGGCGGCCCATCGTGGGCCGGCCGGTGTCCGGCATGGTCGCCCGGTTGTGGGCGCGCCCGCCGGGTTTCGGGGTGAGGCGGCCCTTGGCCAGGCCGAGAATGGCGGGCAGGAGGGTGATGGCGACGAGGATGGCGATGAAGACGGCGACCGCGGCTCCCACCCCCATCACGCTCAGGAAGGGAATTCCGACGACGAGCAGTCCGAGCAGGGCGATGATGACGGTGAGCCCTGCGAAGACGACCGCGCTCCCGGCGGTGGCCACGCTCGTCGAGGCCGATTCGTGCGGTTCGACCCCCCTCGCGAGCTGGGTCCGGTGCCGGGACAGGATGAAGAGCGAGTAGTCGATCCCGACGGCGAGCCCGAGCATCATCGCAAGCATCGGGGCGGTGCTCGAGACGGGCACGAACGCGGAGATCGCGGTGATACCGCCGATGGCCACGCCGACGCCGATGAGCGCCATCAGCAGCGGCATCCCGGCCGAGGCGAGCGAGCCGAAGGTGATCAGCAGCACGACGCCGGCGAAGAGGAGGCCGAACACCTCGGTGATGGTGATGCCGAAGGTGTTGGACGAGAAGACCTGGCCACCGAAGGCGACCTCGAGACCGGCCTTCTCGGCGATCGCGGCCGTCGCCGTAACGGCGTTGAGGGTCGCGTCCGTCACGTCCGCGGATGGCCCGTCGAGTTGCACGACGCTGCGCGCGGTCCCTTCGTCCGTCGAGATGGCGCTCGAGGCGTAGTCGGAATAGGGGGTGATCACGGACACGACGCCGGGCACGGCCTCGAGTTCGGTCGCCATGTCGGTGATGGCGGTCTTGTACGGCTCCGTGTTGACGGATGCCCCGTCCGGCGTCTTGTAGACGACCTGCACAGAGGCGCCGGCCGCCTGGGGGAACACGGCGGCGAGCTGGTCGATCGCGTCCTGCGATTCGGTGCCGGGGATCGCGAAGGATTCGGCGGTCTTGCCGCCCAGGGCGATGCCGCCGCCGAGGATTCCGATGAGGAGGAGCGCCCACACGCCGATGACGAGCCAGGCGCGCTTGTAGGCGAAGTGGCCGATCCGATACAGAAGGGTTGCCATTGTGATTACTTCCTGGGCTGGGTGGTGCGGACGGCGACGGGGGCGAGGAGTTCGGAGAGGAGGGTGATGAGGGCGGGCCGGAGATCGTCCGTCGGCGTGATGTCCTCGTCGAAGAACGTCAGGCCGGCGACGAGCGAATAGGCGGCGCCGCCGAGCGCGACACCGAAGCGCATCCGGTCGATGGTCGTCGCGTGCTCCTGGCAGAGGGCGTCGCCGAGGCGAACGATCAGGGCCCTGGCCCTGTCGATCACGGCGATGCCCTTGAGGGACTGGGCCTGGTTGATCAGCACGTGTACTTCGAGCCGGTACTGGAGCAGGAAGTCGACGAAGTCCTCGATGAACTGACGACGCGAGGCAGCATCCTCCGAGGTGGACGTGAACCCGCCGAGGATGTCCTCGAGGCGCTCGATGGCCGGGGTGAGTACTTCACCGAGGAGGGCGTCCTTCGAGGCGAAATGGTAGAGCACACTCGATTTCGAGTACCCGGCGGACGCCGCGATCTGTTGCAGGGAGGTACCGGCGAACCCGACGGCTGCGAACTGCTGCAGCGCCATGACCCGCAGTTCGGCTCCCGCACCGGGGCGGACAGTCGCGACAGCGGCGGGGACGAGGTCTTCCGGTTCGATCGGCACTGGACCACCTTAGCTGACCGATCGGTCAGTTCCTGCACGGTCGGTCAGTTTGTTCACCCACTCGTAACGTGCCGGAAGCCGGCCGCCGCACGGCACCCGCCCCCGTCCGGTTCCGGGTACCGTGGTTCCCGGAGGACCCATGCGAAAATTCATCTTCAGCAGCGCGATGCTCGGCGTCGTCGCCGGCGGTTGGAACATCCTGCAGGCCACCCGGCGCGGACCACGCGACTGGCGATTGCTGCTCATGTGGATCGGCTGGGCCCTGAGCGCGGCCGTCGCCATTGGCACCATTGTCAAAGATGCCGATGAGCGTCAAATCGACAGTTAGGTATCCCTGCTGTTTCTGACTCGGACTCGTGAGCGACCGGCGTGTCCGTCGCTCAATCGCGCCCGGGGCCGTCACACTGATAGCAGAAAGAGCTTTCAAGCGAAAGGGGCTCCCGATGTTTGGTCGACGACGTCGTGCCGCACCTGCCATTCCGGTCCCGGTGATACCCACCCCCGAACTCAGCGACGACGAGGTCTTCGACCTCTTCCACGGCGAGTTGTCGCGGCTGATCGGCGAGCAGGGCCTCTGGACCCTTGTGCCGCGCAGCCCGGCAGACACCGACGTGATCTTCCACGGCCTCAAGGCCCGCCAGGTGGCCGCCTCCCTGACGACGGCGCTCCGCAGCGCGACCTCGGAGTTGCGCGGCGAGTCCGTCGGCGAACCGGCGGCGCTGTCGTTCACCCCCGCTCCGATCACCGTCTGGGCCGAACCGGATGCCGCTGCCCGCAAGCCGGCCGCCCCGCAGCCGCAACGTCTTGTCTCCGCCGTGCCGCTCGCAGGCTACACCGCCGTCGAACCCGCAGAACGCGCCCGCCTCGTCGCCTGAGCATTCGCTCCCGGTCCCGACCCGGGCATCCGCTCACAGCGGCCCGGCACCCGCGCGATGGCAGGATGTCTGCATGCCCCTGAACATCGAGGACTATGCCCTGATCGGCGACTGCCACTCGGGTGCCCTGGTCGGCAGTGACGGCAGCATCGACTGGCTCTGTCTGCCGCGCTTCGACTCCGCGTCGATGTTCGGCGCGCTCCTCGGCACCGAGGACCACGGGCGCTGGCTGCTCGCCCCGGCAGACCCCGCCGCCACGAGCACGCGCAGCTATCTCGACGGCACCTTCATCCTGTCCCAGACCTGGACGACCCCGACGGGGAGTGTCGAGGTCCTCGACTTCATGCCGCACGGTGACGGTCGCCCTGACGTGCTCCGCCGGGTGCGCGGCGTGTCCGGTTCCGTCGAGATGGCAGAGGAACTGCGCATCCGCTTCGGCTACGCCGTGAGCATTCCCTGGGTGCGCCAGGTGCACCAGGACGGTGAGACGGTGTTGCTCGCCGTCGCGGGTCCCGACGCCATCGCCGTGCGCGGCCCGGAGCTGACCGCCGCCGACCACCGGCACACGGCCACATTCACGGTTGCGGCGGGTGAGGTCGTCGACCTGCAGCTCGCCTGGCATCCCTCGCACCGAACGCCGCCCGCCGCCGTCGACGTCGACGCAGCGCTGGCTGCGACGACCGCCTGGTGGACCGACTGGGCGAGGTCCTGCACGCACGACGGCCCGTACCGGGACGAAGTCGTGCGCTCCATGCTCGTGCTGCGGGCGCTCACCCACGAGGACACCGGCGGCATCGTCGCGGCGGCGACGACGTCACTCCCGGAATTCCGCGGCGGCCACCGCAACTGGGACTACCGCTATGTCTGGCTCCGCGACGCGGCGCTCACCCTGACCGTGCTGCTCGCGCACGGGTATGAGGTGGAGGCCCACGACTGGCGCGGCTGGCTGCTGCGCGCGATCGCCGGCGACCCCGACGACGTGCAGATCATGTACGGGCTCGCCGGCGAGCGGTACCTGCCGGAGCGTGAGCTCCCCAGCCTGCCCGGGTACCGCGGGTCCAGCCCCGTGCGGGTCGGCAACGGCGCCGTCGACCAGTTCCAGGCCGACGTGATCGGCGAAGTCCTGGTGGCACTGCACGCCGCGCGCCACAGCGGTCTCACGGAGGGCGAGTTCTCCTGGCCGCTGCAGCGCGCACTGATCGGGTCCCTCGAGCGGAGCTGGTCCCGGCCGGATCAGGGCATCTGGGAGGTGCGGGGGCCTGCCCGCGAATTCACCCACTCCCGTGTGATGGTCTGGGCGGCCTTCGACCGGATGGTACGTGGCTGCACCGAGTTCGGACTCGACGGCCCCGTCGAACGCTGGACGGCCCTGAGGGACGAGATTCGCAGCGACATCGAGCAGCGGGGCTTCAACGCCGAACTCGGCACATACACCCAGTACTTCGGCGGCACCGAGGTCGACGCCTCCCTGCTTGTGCTTCCCCAGGTGGGCTTCCATGAACCGACGGATGCCCGGATGCTCGGCACGGTCGCCGCGATCGAGGCCGACCTGATGCGGGACGGCCTGGTGCTGCGCTACCGCACGGAGGTGCCCGTCGACGGGCTGGCCGGCGGCGAGCATCCGTTTCTCGCCTGTTCCTTCTGGCTCGTTGAGCAGTATGCGAGCTCGGGGCGGGGCGAAGACGCCCGGGCGCTGATGGACCGGCTCGTCGGATTCGCCAACGACGTGGGGCTGTTGAGCGAGGAATACGACGTCGGCGCGGGCCGCCAGGCCGGCAACACGCCGCAGGCGCTCACCCACCTCGCCCTCGTTCGCGCGGCCGACGCGATCACGGCGATGGAGGAGCGGGCCGCCCGGCCCGCCCGGACGGGAAGCGAGATCGCCGCCGCGGCCGTTTCGGGTGCCGACCGATAGAGATCCACCGGATTCTTTGTAGGTCTCCTCTGGAAAGCACCCCCGGACTGCTCGTACATTGAAAACCATGACCGCCAGAATCCTGACCGTGCGCGACCTCGCGCAGATCGCCATCTTCGCCGCGCTGATTGCGGCCCTCGGCGCCCCCGGCCCCCTCTCCCTCGGCGTGATCGCGGTGCCGATCACCCTGCAGACCCTGGGCGTGATGCTCGCGGGCGCGATCCTCGGGGCCCGCAAGGGCTTCTTCGCCGTGCTGCTCTTCCTCGCCCTCACGGCGGCCGGGCTGCCGTTGCTCGCCGGCGGCCGTGGCGGCCTCGCCTGGTTCACGACCTCGCCGTCGGCGGGCTACCTGTACGGCTGGCTCCTCGGCGCGCTCTCGATCGGGTACCTCACCGGCCGGCTGCTCCCGAAATACCCGTTCTGGCCCGCGCTCGGTGCGACCGTGCTCGGCGGCATCGTCGTGATCTACGCCATCGGCGTTCCCGTCACGGCGTTCACCCTGCACCTCCCCATCTGGGGCGCCCTGGTCGACGCCTCGAAGTTCCTGCCAGGAGACGCGATCAAGGCCGTCGTCACAGTCCTCGTCGCCAGCCAGGTGCACCGCGCGTACCCGGGCCTCATCCCCCGTAGCCGCACGGTCGCCGCGGCCACCACCGCGGCCACCACCCCGGCCCAGGCCTCGGCCTCGGACGAGTAGGCCGACGTGAGCACGATCGTCTTCGACGGGGTGTCGCACTCCTTCGGCGACCGGCGCGTGCTCCGCGACCTGAGCCTCACCCTCACCGAACGCCGCATCGGGATCGTCGGAGCGAACGGCTCGGGCAAATCCACCCTCGTCCGTCTGATCAACGGGCTCGTGACACCGGATGCCGGCACCGTCACCGTCGACGGACTCCTCGTCGCGAAGAACGCGCGCGAAGTACGACGCCGGGTCGGCTTCATCTTCACCAATCCCGACAACCAGATCGTGATGCCGACCGTCGAGGAAGACGTCGCGTTCAGCCTCCGCAAACGCGGACTGAGCGCGGCCGAGATCGCCGGGCGCACCCGGGAGGCACTCGACCGTTTCGGGCTCAGCGCCCACGCCACCCACCCGGCGCATCGGCTCTCCGGCGGCCAGAAGCAACTGCTCGCCCTCGCCGCCGTCCTCGTCGGCGAGCCGCGGGTCGTCGTGGCCGACGAGCCGACGACACTCCTGGACGCCCGCAATTCCCGGCGCATCGCCGACCTGTTCCGGGCCATGACCCAGCAGGTGATCGTCGTCACCCACCAGCTCGATCTCCTCGAAGACTTCGACAGGGTGATCTGCATCGAGGATGGCGCCATCGTCGCGGACGGCGCACCGACCGTGGCCATCGACGCGTACCGGGCACTGCTCGCATGATCGGCCTCTACTCGCCGGGGCACTCACTCCTCCACCGGGCGCCGACCCTGCTCAAACTGGCCGTCCTGTCGGCCGGGGTGCTCTGGGTCGGCATTCTCGGCGAACCGTGGCACCTCCTGGTCGCGCTCGGCGTCGTCGCCGGCCTGTACCTCGTGGCCGGCGTGCCCGCGCGCGCGGCCTGGCAGCAGATCGGCCCGATCCTGTGGATCCTCCTGATCGCCGTGCCGATCCAGGCGCTCCTCGCGGGCTGGGCCCCGGCGGCGCTCATGGCCGGCCGGCTGCTCGTGGCCGTCGCCCTCGCCGCGCTCTTCACGCTCACGACCACAGTGACGGCGGTACTCGAGGGGTTCCAGCGGCTGCTCCGCCCCTTCGGTCGCTGGGTCGATGCCGACCGGGTCGGCCTGCTCGTGGCGATCACGCTGCGCTGCATCCCCCTCGTCGCCGAGATCGTCACCGAGGTGCTCGAGGCGCGCAGGGCCCGCGGCACCCAGGGTTCCCTGCTCGCGCTCGCGGTGCCGGTCGTCGTGCGGTCGCTCTACGCGGCGGATGCGATCGGCGAGGCCCTGGTCGCGCGCGGTCTCGACGACTGACCGGCAGCCGTGTGACACTCGTTCTGGGTACTTCTCCGGCACGAACGAGCCTCGACAGCCCCACCGGCCGGGACCACACTGGGAGCATCTGAACCATCGTTTCCTAGTGGAGGCCGCTCGTGAGCGCGCTCGTTGTCTTCGATTCCAACTACGGCACCACCGAATCCGTCGCGGGGGCCATCGCGGATGCGATCGGCGGCAGTGCGGTTTCGGTCGCGACCGTCAGACCGGACAGCCTGTCCGAAGTGGATCTCCTCGTCGTCGGCTGCCCCATCAACGGTTGGCGTCCCTCCCCGCGGATGCAGGCCTTCCTCGACCAGTTGCAGCCAGGCTCCCTGCGCGGCATCCAGGCGGCCGCATTCGACACCCGGATCCACTCCCCCCTGCACGGGGACGCCGCCGGGAGGGTGGCCCGCAGTCTCAGGGCCGCCGGTGCTCACATCCTGGCCAGGCCGACAGGGTTCCTCGTCGACGGCAAGACCGGACCGCTCGCGGCCGGTGAGCTCGACAGGGCACGGGAGTGGGCCGGTTCGATCGTGACCGCCCTCGCCTCCTGAGCCGCGCTCTGATCAGCCTCCGCCAGGATCCGCCTCGGTCGTGGGGCTATTTCCGGCCGGCCCTGGCCCGCCGGCGCCGGGCGGCCGACCGTCGCCTGGCGACGACCGCCCCCGGTTCCACGACGCTGAAGCGTGCCGCGCGCCGGGCGAGGTGGTGGCTCGAGACCCGCTGACGGGTGGCCGGCGGCTGTTGTGCGGGGCGGCTGAAGAACCACTGCTTGGCGAACTCGACCAGGACGAGGTACAGCACGGTCATCCCGGCCAGGGCGAGGAAGAATGGCAACGGCAACGGGTCGAAGCCGAGGACGCCGGCGAGCGGAGAGAACGGCAGGTACATGCCGATCGCGACAACGGAGAATGCCGAGATGGTGAGCCCTCGAGAGGCCTTGCTGCGCAGGAACGGCACCCGGCGCGTGCGGATCGCGAAGATGATGAGCGTCTGCGTGGCCAGCGATTCGATGAACCACCCGGCCCGGAACTCCCCGGGCGCAGCCTGGAAGACCACGAGCATCAGCGCGAAGGTCGCGAAGTCGAAGAGCGAGCTGATCGGGCCGAACAGGAACATGAAGCGCCGGATGTAGCCGATGTCCCAGTGTGAGGGCGCGAGCAACTGCTCCTTGTCGACCCGGTCGCCGGGAATGGCGAGCTGGCCGGCGTCGTACAGGAGGTTGTTCAGGAGAATCTGCCCGGGCAGCATCGGCAGGAAGCTGAGCACGACGGATGCCGTCGCCGCGCTGAACATGTTGCCGAAATTGCTCGAGGTCCCCATCAGCACATACTTGATCGTGTTCGCGAAGATCCGTCGACCTTCCATCACCCCGTCGGCCAGCACGCCGAGGTCTTTGTCGAGGAGCACGACATCGGCGGCGTCCTTGGCGACGTCCGTTGCGCTGTCCACCGAGATCCCGATGTCGGCTCCGTGCAGGGCGAGCGCGTCGTTGACGCCGTCGCCGAGGAAGCCGACGGCACGCCCGTTCGCCCGCAGGACGTGGATGAGCCGGGACTTCTGCTCCGGGGACACCCGCGCGAAGATGCTCGCTTCCTCCGCCCGGACCGCGAGGTCGGCATCCGTGAGGGCGTCGATCTCCCCGCCCGTCAGCGTGCCTCCCGACTCGAGGCCGAGATCGCCGCACACCTTCTCCGCGACCCGGGCGTTGTCTCCCGTCGCGATCTTCACGGAGATGCCCAGGGTCTCGAGCCGCTTGAGCGAGACCCGCGCGCTCTGTTTCGGGCGGTCGAGGAAGATGAGGAACCCGGCGAGGGTGAGGTCGGTTTCGTCGGCCGGGCGGATGCCGGTGAGCCCGTCGGCAGAGCGGGTCGCGACCGCGACGACGCGGCTGCCCTTCGCGTATTGCTCGTCGAGCAGGTGCCGGGCGGACGGTGCCACGTCACGGCAGACCTGGAGCACCTCCTCCGGCGAGCCCTTGGTGACGAGGGTGACCGCACCTTCGGGGTCGCGCACGAGCACGCTGGTCATCCGGCGCTCATGGTCGAACGGGATCACATCGAGGCGGGCGTACGCGGACACCCGCGACGCCGCGGCATCGGGTGCGGCCCAGACGGCGACGTCGAGTGGATTCTGGCCGACCGTCGACACGGCGCCCGTCGAGTAGTCGACCTCGGTCGCGAGCAGCCCGAACCGCAGGACGTCGTCCGCATCGACGTGCGGGGCTGCCGGGAGCGCCGTCGTGAAGGAGATCTTCCCCTCGGTCAGGGTTCCGGTCTTGTCGGTGACGAGCACGTCCATGTCGCCGAGGTCCTCGATCGAGACGAGGCGCTTGACCAGGACCTTGCGCTTCGAGAGCTCCCGGGTTCCGGTGGCGAGGCTCGTGGAGACGACGGCAGGAAGGAGCTGGGGAGTGATCCCGACCGCGATCGCGAGCGAGAACAGCAGGGACTCGAGCAGGGGGCGCTGGAGCAGCAGGTTCGCGACGAAGATGAGCGTCGTCAACCCGATGGCCACCTCGAGCAGCAGCAGCGAGAACCGCCGGAGGCCGAGCTCGAACTCGGTCTGCGGCTGCCGGGTGCCGAGACCGAGCGCAATGCGCCCGAATTCGGCGTGCACTCCCGTGTAGACGGCGACGCCGACGCAGCTTCCGGACTGGACGACAGTGCCCATCAACGCGCAGGAGCTCAGGTCGCCGAGCGCCGCTCCGCCGGGGACGGGTTCCGGCGACTTGTCCACCGGCAGGGACTCCCCGGTGAGGATGCTCTCGTCACAGAGCAGGTCCTCACACGAGAGCAGGCGGATGTCGGCGGGGACGACGGCGCCGAGGGACAGGTGCAGGATGTCGCCGGGGACGATGTCGACGACATCGATCTCGACCAGGGAGCCGTCCCTGACGGCGACGGCCTTGTGCGTCACCCGCGAATGCAGTGCCTCGGCGGCGAGTTCGGCCCGGTACTCGTTGCTGAAACCGAGCCCGACGCTGACAAGGAGAATGACGCCGATCACGATCGAGTTGGTGACGTCCCCGAGGAGCAGCGACAGGGCTGCGGTCACGATCAGGAGGATGAGGATCGGGCTGCGCAGTTGCCTGCCGAGCACGGACAGGGGTCCCGCCTTGTGCGTGCGGACCGCGTTGGGGCCGGTCTCGGCGAGCCGACGGGAGGCTTCGACGCTGCTCAGGCCCGCGGCCGTCGACCCGAGTTCGCCCAGCACCTCCGCCGTGCTCCTGCTGGCGAAACCGGCGAGCGGCGCCGCCCCGTCCGGCCTCGGACTCTGGCTCACGGTTTCTTCCGACGTGAGGTCGGGCATCTCCGTCATCTTCTTCTCGGTCCCCCGGTCAGGCGCCTGGTATCGCGCTGATTCCGAGACTATCCCTCCCCCGGCGACCTGGCGGATGCGCGGCGGCGGGCCCGCCCTCGAGGCGGTGCGGGCCCGGCGCCGCGCTTCACGGTGAAGCCGTGGTCAGTGCCTGGCGTCTTCGAGCACTGCGGACTGCGCCGCCCGTTCTGCCGCAACGGATTGTTCCGCGGGGGTGGGGTCGACGGTGTGCGCCATCATGGTGGTCTCGTCGAACGGTTCGAGGCGATCGAGGACCCGGTCGACCTGGGCCCTGTCGATCTCCCGGGTCCAGGACCCGATCAGCACGGTGGCGACGGCATTGCCGGTGAAGTTCGTGAGCGCACGCGCCTCCGACATGAACCGGTCGATGCCGACGATGAAACCGACGCCGCCGAGCAGCTGCGGGGCGTGGGCCTGCAGTCCAGCGGCGAGGGTCGCGAGGCCGGCGCCGGACACGCCGGCGGCTCCCTTGGACGCGATGATCATGAACACGAGCAGGCCGATCTGCTCGCCGAGGGCGAGCGGCTGGCCCATCGCGGTGGCGATGAAGAGGGAAGCCATGGTCAGGTAGATGGCGGTGCCGTCGAGGTTGAACGAATAGCCCGTCGGCACGGTGACGCCGACGACCGGCTTGGAGACACCGAGGTGCTCCATCTTGGCGATCAGCCTCGGCAGCGCGGCCTCGGACGACGAGGTCGAGAAGATCAGCAGGTATTCCCGGCCGAGGTAGCGCATCAGCTTGAAGATACTCACGCCGGTGGAAATCTTGAGCAGCCCGCCGAGGATGACGACGATGAAAAGGATGCAGGTGAGGTAGAAGGCGCCCATCAGGGTGAAGAGGCTCACGACCGCCTGGAAGCCCGTGGCGCCCACGACCGCCGCGATGGCGCCGAACGCGCCGATCGGCGCGAGCCACATCACCATGATCAGAATCCGGAAGACGAGGGCCTGCACGTTCGCGATCGCTTCGAGAATCGGCTTGCCGGCCCTGCCCATCTTCTGCAGGGCGAACCCGGCGATCAGGGCGACGAAGAGGGTCTGCAGGATGTTGCCGCTCGTCACGGAGGAGAACAGTGTCGTCGGGATGATGCCCAGGAAGAATCCCTGTGAATCGGCGGCAGCCGGTGGCACGTACGCCGCGGCCGCCTTCAGGTCGAGCCCGGCGCCGGGGTGGATCAGGTTCCCGACCAGCAATCCGATTCCGAGTGCGAACGTGGACATGACCAGGAAGTAACCGAGTGCCAGTCCGCCGATCCGGCCGACGGTCGCAGCCTTGGCGATCGAGCCGATGCCGATCACGATCGTGCAGAAGATGATGGGCGAGATCATCATCTTGATCAGGGCGATGAATACGTCGCCGAGCGGCTTGAGCGAGACGGCGAAGCCGTCCTTGCCGCCGAAGAGCAAGCCGACGGTGATACCGAGCACGACGGCCACGACGACCGCGATGTAGAGGTAGTGGGACTTATCGATCCGTTTCGCCGGGCGGACCGGACGTGTGGCTCGCAGTGCTGCCATGAGAGACTCCTTTGTCTGGTGTTGTGCGTTTCAGAATGGTCGACTCGGTGCGAGGCGTCACGGTTGCGGTCATATTGTTCACGGGCGACGGGCACACGGTTTCAGTCACATCGAGGTGAGAAGGGCGGCACGCCATGATTCGCGGCTGGAGTATCGCGCGCCGGCTCTTCCTGGCCCATTTCGTCTTCATCGTCGCGCTGACCGCCTTCGTCGGTACCGCACTCTTCATCGACGCCCGCGATCGCGGCTACGCCGAAACCGAGAGCCGGATGCTGTCGGTCGCGACGGCCATCGCGGAGAACCCGCTCGTCCTGGAGGCCAGCGGGACCCCGGATCCGAGCGCGCTCCTGCAGCCCTATGCCCTGAGCGTCACGCAGAAGGCCGGGCTCGACTTCATCACGATCATGGCCCCTGACCGCACCAGATGGACTCACCCCACCGAATCGGAGATCGGCCGGCCGTACATCGGCACCATCGCGCCTGCCCTGGCGGGAACACCGTTCACCGAAGTCACGACGGGAACCCTGGGTCCGTCCGTCCGCGCGGTCGTGCCCGTCGTCGATGCGCAGGGAGCCGTGCGCGCGCTCGTCGCTGCCGGCGTCAAGACCAGCAACCTGTCGATCGCGCTGACCGCACGACTGCCCGCTGTCCTGGGCCTCGCGCTCGCCCTCCTGGTGGCCGGTGCGCTCGTCACGTCCCTGATCGGGCGTTACCTGCGCAGGGTCACCCTGGGTTGGGGACCGGAACAGCTCGCCCAGCTGTTCGTGTACTACGACTCCGTGCTGCATTCCGTTCGGGAAGGACTCGTCCTCGTCGATCTGAAGGGCGAGCTCGTGCTCTACAACGACCAGGCCGCCGAGTTGCTCGGCATCCCGTCTCGCCCGGCGAATGCGCGAGGTGCCGCCGCCCCGACCCTGGGCGAGCTCGAGCTCCCTGCCGGGCTCGGGGACCTGCTCCGCAGCGGCAGGCCCGTCCAGGATGAGATCCATCTCACCCGCACCCGGGTGCTCGTCGTCAACCAGCAGCCCGCGCTTGCGCCGCCCGTGAGCGGCCGCGGAAAACCGACGCCGATGGGGTGGGTGGCCACGATCCGCGACCACACCGACCTGCAGTCTCTCGGCAGCGAACTGCAGTCCATGCAGACCCTGTCCGACGCTCTGCGTGCCCAGACCCACGAGCATGCCAACCGGCTGCACACGATCGTCTCGCTGATGGAACTCGGCCGCACCGGAGACGCACTCGAGTTCGCGACCAGGGACCTCGAACTCGGCCAGCTGCTGACCGACGAGGTGGTTGCGTCCGTCGACGAGCCCGTGCTGAGCGCGCTACTGATGGGCAAGTTCGCACAGGCCAGCGAGCTCGGCGTCAACCTCGCCGTCGAGGCCACCGGCAGCCTGTCGGACACCGGACTCCAGGCCAGGGACCTCGTCACGATCGTGGGCAACCTGATCGACAACGCCCTCGACGCCGCCATGGACGCCCCGGCGCCGCGGGAGGTTCGCCTCTCGGTGCGCAGCGGCGCGGTCTCCGTCGTCATCGAAGTCGCCGACAGCGGAAACGGCGTCGATCCGGACACGATCGACGATGTGCTTCGCCGCGGCTTCAGCACCAAGGAACCCGGCGAGTTCGGGCGCGGGCTCGGCCTCGCACTGGTCCAACAGACCGTGAACCGGCTTGGCGGCACCCTCTCCATCGGCCGGAGGACGGGCGCCGTCTTCACGGTCACGCTGCCCTGCCGGACCCCCTACCCGGAGGTTTCCAGCGTGCGCCCCACCGGAAGGACGGATGCGCACGATGCCTGACTCGGACATCCGCGTGCTCGTCGTCGAGGACGAGGCCATCGCGGCCGAAGCCCACGCGGTCTATCTCGGGCGCCTGGCGGGATTCGTGCACGCCGGGACCGCGCGGGACGGGCACTCCGCCCTGCGGTCGCTCGCGGAAGCGGAATCGGCGGGCCGTCCGATCGACCTGGTCCTGATGGACATGACGCTCCCCGACCTCCACGGCCTCGACGTCAGCCGCCGGATGCGTTCGGCAGGGCTGATGACGGACATCATCGCGATCACGGCGGTGCGCGACCTGACGATCGTGCGCGGCGCCGTGGCAGCAGGCATCGTCCAATACCTGATCAAGCCGTTCACCTACGCGACCTTCGCGCAGAAGCTCGGTCAGTATCGCGACTTCCGGCTCCAGCTCGGCGTGCAATCCCGGGTCACCAACCAGTCCGACGTCGACCTGGCCTTCGCGAGCCTGCGCGCGCCCGCCGAGCTGCCCCGACCGAAAGGACTCGCGGAGGGCACCCTGACGGCCGTCATCGACTTCCTCAAGGCCCACGAGTCCGCCGTCTCCTCGAGCGAGGTCACCGACGAACTCGGGATCTCCCGGGTGACGGCGCGCCGGTACCTCGAGTACCTCGCGGACACCGGAACCGTCGTACGCTCTCCGCGGTACGGCACGCCGGGTCGCCCGGAGAATGAATATGCCTGGAAGCGAATATCGCGACCCTGAGGCTCAGGGCGGTCGGCGGGGTCAGGCCCCGGAGCGGACCGCCAGGCCACGCACGAACGCGGCCTGGCCTGCGTGCTGCAGGTCATCGGCCAGCACGCTCACCAACCGGGCTCCGAGAGTCACGGGCGGGTTCCACGAGGTGTCGACGATGCGGTCGAGGTCCTCGGGGGTCAGCGTCGGAAGGTAGGCGAGGGTGCGGGCGTGCACGGCGTCGAAATAGCCGCCGAGCAGGTCGGCACTGGCCCGGACGCCCCCGACCTGGTCCGCGGTCTGGCCGTATCCGGTCTCGGAGTCGGAGAAGGGCAGGTCGAACCTCGCGGCCCAGCCGTCCTTGGTCCAGAGTTCTTCCTCGCCGAGCAGTTCGGACACGTGTCCGTCCTGCACCCGGGTCAGGTGCCAGACCAGCCAGGCGATCGAATTCGCCTCCGGGTCCGCCCGGTACTCGAGCACGGCCGGGCCGGCCTGCCGCAAGACCGCACGCACCACGCCGCCGACCCGGCCGTAGGCCTCACTCAACAGCTCGCCTGACAGCATCCGTCTCCCCCGCTCTGGTTAGTTCCTCTCAGACTAGCTTCGAGGTGCCCCGCCGGAGAAACGCGGAAAGGACGCTGAGCGCGCGAAATGGGACTACGTTTCCCAGTGAATCGTTGGCGGAGCCACTCGATGGACAACCCATCGCAGAGGATGGCGGAACAAGCATGAGCATCGTCGGACCCGATCCCACGCCCCTGCCCCGGTATCCCCGCGGCACGCTGCTCCTGGTCGGCCTCGCCGCCGCCACGATCACGGCGATGGGGATGAGCGGCATCCGCGGCATTCTCGCCCCCGTCCTGCTCACTCTCGTGCTCTCCATCTGCGCGCATCCGGTGCGGGTGCGCCTGGAACGCCGCGGGGTGCCGCACGGCCTCGCGACGGGCTCGGTGATCCTCGTCGTCTTCGCACTGCTGTCCGGCTTCTTCTATGTCGTCATCGTGGCGATCTCCCAATTCGTCTCGATGCTGCCTGACTATGCCGCGGAGATCCACGACCTCGGCGTCTCCCTGGGCGAGTTTCTCAACACGATCGGCATCGGCGACGCGCAGATCCAGGCGATGACGGAAGGCTTCACACCCAGCCGGTTCGTTCCCTACCTCACCGGTTTCCTCGGCAGTTTCTTCGGCATCGTCGGCTTCCTGGTCATCGTCCTGACCATGCTGATCCTGATGTCCTCTGACGCGTCCTATGCGCACACCATTCTCGGGCAGTTGAGCCAGCGCCGGCCGGGCCTCGTCGATGCCCTCAAGGTCTTCGCCGCGAACGTTCGTCGCTACATGGTGGTCACGACCGTGCTCGGGTTGGCGCAGGGTTTTCTCAACACCATCGCGCTGTGGATCCTCCAGGTGCCCGCTGCCCTGCTCTGGGGACTCCTGGCCTTCCTCTGCAGTTTCATCCCCAACATCGGCTACTTTTTCGCCATCACGCCGCCCGTCGTGTTCGGCTATCTTGTCGGCGGCTGGCCGACCGTGATCGCCGTCATCATCGTCTACGGCGTGATCAACGGCGGCGTGCAGTCGATCATCCAGCCCAAGGCCGTCGGCAGCGCCGTCTCCCTCAACCAGACCATCACCTTCTTCTCCGTTCTGTTCTGGGCCGTCGTGATCGGACCGATCGGCGCCATCCTCGCGATCCCCCTCACCCTGCTCGCCCGAACGTTCCTCGTCGACTCCGATCCCGACGCCTCG
Source organism: Cryobacterium sp. 10I5 (assembly GCF_035019865.1). Taxonomy (NCBI): domain Bacteria; kingdom Bacillati; phylum Actinomycetota; class Actinomycetes; order Micrococcales; family Microbacteriaceae; genus Cryobacterium; species Cryobacterium sp. 10I5. The sequence continues at coordinate 3,142 of NZ_JASJVI010000034.1, read as the reverse complement.
TGGGTCAGGCCGGCCTTCGGACCGACGAGCGAGACCCGTCGGCTCCTCAAGGCGGCGGATGTCGCGGACCGGAATGCGCGGAAATCGAAGCCGCCCCAGTCCCCCGGGTCGACATCCGCGCCAGCGCCGGAGCCCCGGCGCACGGTGTGAGGCGCATCCATGCTCCCCACCATCGGACGACTGCTCCCGCTAGCGCTCGCCGTCGCGCTCAGCACGACGCCCATCCTGGTGACGGTGCTGCTGTTGCTCTCTCCGAAACAGCGCTGGTCGGTCCCGGCGTTCCTCGCGGGCTGGACCGTCGGGCTGATCGTCGTCACGGCCGCTTTCACGGCGACGTTGACCTGGCTTCCCCCCGCGGACATGTCCGTCGTGCAACCGGCCCTGGGCTGGGTCGAGATCGTCCTCGGCGCCGCTCTCCTCGGGTCGGGCCTGTGGAAGCTCGTGCATCCGTCGCCGCCCCGGTTGGCCGAACCAGCCTGGCTGAACCGCATCGCGACCCTGGGCCCGGTGTCCTGCGCCGGGGTCGGACTCGTGCTCAATATCCGGCCGAAAGCGCTCGTCCTCGGCACGGCGGCCGGGCTCGCCCTGAGCGCACGCGCGCTCCCCTTCGCCGAGTTGGTGATCTGCATCCTCGTCTACACGGTGATCGGGGTGTCCAGCGTCGCCGTTCCCGTCATCATGACCCTGGCCTCGCCGCAGACCATGGTCAAGCCGCTCGAGGCGCTCAAGAAGCGCATCGTCAACCCGTCCCAGACCGTCACCGTTGTCGTGGCCCTCATGCTGGGTGCCCTCATCCTGGGCGATGGCATGACCCGGATCTGACCGCCTGACCCGCAACCTGCGCGTGACGGGACCTCAGGGCCCGGCGGTATGGCTCCGGGACTAGTGCGTGGGTGACTGCGGGGTCACGGAGGCCTCGGGATCGACGCGCCAGCGAGACCACGGCCAGACTCCGTCCATTTCGACCTCGAGAGAGAAGCTCAACACCACGCGGATCAGGACGATCACGGCGAGGACGAGGACACTCTGCACGGTCGGTTCGACGAGGATGGTCCGAATGATGTCGGCCACGATGAGGACCTCGAGGCCGAGGAGGATGGCCCGGCCCAGGTCACGACGGAGACCGACGTACGCCTGGGTGCGGGTGGAGGACCGCAGCACCCGCACCAGGGCGATCGCGAGTGCGAGGGCCCCGCCAAGCACCATGATGATCGCGCCGGCCGCCTCAACCACCTGCACACCGGCCGAAATGACCTGCTCGAAGTCCATGGACATCCCTCTCCTCGGGTGATCAGACGTTACCCTGTCCGGGTCGCCTCGGCCAGCGCCGACAGCATTCGGCATCACCGAGGGGAGAACGCCGCTTCCAGCATCCGCTGGCTGGAACTCTCGTCTCCGGGCGGTACGAGTGCGGGCAGGAGAATCTCCCACATCTCCCGAACTCGCTGCCGGAGGTCGGCACGCTCCGTGAAGACGTCGGAGACCATCTGGACTCCCGTGAAGGCGGGAATGATGAAGTGCGCGAGCTTCGCGGCATCCGTGCCGGCGCGGAGTTCGCCCGTCGCGGTTGCTGCCCTGGCCAGTGTCTCGAAGGTTGCGAGCCAGTCCTCATAGGGACGTGTCAGTGACCGGTCGAACGACGACGTCTCCGTTGTGAGGCGGATGCCGGCACGAACAATGGGATCGGTGGTCAGTCGTTCAGCGAGGTCAGCGCAGAGCCGAAGCATGGACTCGAGTGGTCCGGCCGTCGATTCGAGTATCCGCGCCGCGGCGGCGGTCGCGATCTGGTGCTCTGCCTCGATGATGGCGAGTGCAACGTCTTCCTTGGAGGGGAAGTGAAAGTACAGGGCACCTTTCGTCACACCGGCGGCTGCCGTGATGTCGGAAAGTGTGGCGCCGCCGAAGCCCTGGCGATAGAAGACCTCCGCGGCGCCCGCGATGACCTTCTCGCGCGTGTGGATCGCTCGCTCCTGTTGTGCGGTCATGGGTGTTCCTCCGGGCGATAACGCATCCAACATGTGTGCGGCTGCGTGTCGAGATCCCGGTCCGGTGCCGCTAGTCCGGTTCAGGCCGTTCCGCCGCGTCCGGCTTCCGCCTCAGCGCCAACCGAATCATCAGGACGCCGACGGCCAGGAGCACGGTAATGCCCAGGATCGGCCCCAGGTCGTAGCCGAGCCAGAAGAGCGGCACGAATACGAGACTGGCGATGACGATTGCCGTTGAAATGTCCACCAGCTGCGCTCGCGTTGATTGTTTCAAACTTCCCCCCAGATGTTTGTTCGGAGAGCTCGGCACCGGCTGAACGTGAGTTCGGGCCCGTGCTCACCGCCCCCCGACAGTGTCGACACCGACGATGCGCCTGACGGCGAACGCCGATATCGATCCAATAAAAAACCGGTTTCCCCGTTTGTTTGGTTCCCCTCGATGAGTGTATGCGAATGTGGCGACGATAGGTCGGTCTCGCGCAAAAAAAGTCGCGCTGCATGGCTCCCTGAAGCGGCAAGAGGCAGCGAACCGCAGGTCATCACGCTGCATCGGTAAGCCACCCGATCGACTCGGGGGAACCACAGTCAGGAACAGGAAGGTGCGCGTATGTGCAACCGATTCCGCGACGTCGGTCAGGGTCCGCGCGATCGTGGCGCAGCCACCGATACCGTTACCGTTACCGTTACCGTTACCGTTACCGTTACCGCTCAACGTACCTGACGCAGATGGGAGACAGCCTGCGCCCTCGCCTGACGGAACTCGCGGGAGTCAGCTGTCGTCGAATGACGATTGTCAAGACGATCGACCTGACGATGGCAGGCGATGGAGTGTGCGGCTCACGTGCAGCCGAGTGTTCGTTCGCGGTGCCGGCCCGCCGTCGCGGCCCAGCACGGGAGACACATCCGTCGGTGAAAAGTTATCCACAAAACCCCTATTGATCGGGTTATCCACAGGTGGTTCGTGGGGTGGCGGATGCCGCGGGAATGTCGGTGGTGGTCCGTAGAGTGACCGGCATGACAGCTGAAGAACCCTCAGAATCCCCTCTGGAAAGCACAGTGGACAGCACAGTGGAGAGCACTGTGGACAGCACGGCGGAACCCCCGCCCGGGACCCCTCCCGACCCAGACCTCAACGCTCGGCACCTCGGCCTCGTGGA
>NZ_JASJVI010000033.1:0-37935 GCF_035019865.1 Cryobacterium sp. 10I5 | reverse complement strand
GAGTGGAGCGGATGTGCCGACCGCCCCACCCGCCGGGGGGGGGGGCGGCCCCCCTCGACCACGGCAGCCGGGCCCGCACGCTCACGAGCGATGCCGCCTGGCTGCAGGCGATGGTCGACGCCGAACTCGCCCTGACCCGTGCGCTCGTCGACGCCGCGCTCGCCCCTGAGTGGATGCTCGGCGTCTGCGACACCCTCGTCGACGCCGGCGCGCTCGACCTCGGTGCGATCGCCCGGGAGGGGCGCGACGGCGGCAACCCCGTGATCCCGCTCGTGAAGCACCTCGGCCTCGCCGCGGAACGCGTGCGCGCCGGGGCCTCCGACCACATCCATGTCGGCGCCACGAGCCAGGACATCCTCGACACGGCGGCGATGCTCGTCGCTGACCGGGTTTGCGGTCAGCTCGCCGACCGGCTCCGGGAATTCGCCGCCGCGCTCGCCGTGCTCGCTGGGCAGCACCGGGACACGATCATGGCCGGTCGCACCCTCGGCCAGCAGGCGTCGCCCACGAGCTTCGGGCTCGTGGCGGCCGGCTGGCTCGATGCCGTGCTCACGGCCGCGACCGCCCTCGCCCGGGTGCGCGTCGGGCTGCCCGCGCAGCTCGGCGGCGCCGTCGGCAACCTCGCCGTGCTCACCGCCATCGCGAACGCCCGCTCCGGGGTCGCCGGGCCGACGGCAGCCACGTCGGGCACTCCGGCCGTCGACGTCGTCACGGACCGGTTCGCCGCCCGGCTCGGCCTGCGTCGGCCCCTGCTCAGCTGGCACACCGATCGCCTGCCGGTCGTGGAGCTCGGGTCCGCGCTCGCCGCGGTGACCGGGGTCGCCGGGGCGTTCGCCCTCGACGTGTCCGTGCTGTCGCGCACCGAGATCGCCGAGGTGAGCGAGCGACTCGGCGCAGGCCAGGGCGGCTCCAGTGCCATGCCGCACAAGCGCAACCCGGTGACGGCCGTGCTCGTCACCGCCGCAGCGCGCCAGACGCCTGCTCTGCTGGGGTCGCTCTACGGCAGCCTGCTCGCGGAGGACCAGCGCCCGGGCGGCGCCTGGCACGCCGAGTGGCAGACCCTGCGTGACCTCGAGCGGCTCGCGGTTTCCGCGGTCAGCGGCGCGGCAGACCTCGCCGGGCGCCTCGACGTCCACCCCGGGCGGATGCGGGTCAACCTCGATTTCACGGACGGTCTCGTCTTCAGCGAACGCGTGACCACCCTGCTCGCCGAGGCTCTCGGCAAGACGCGGGCCTTCGGGCTCGTGCAGCGTGCTGCCGCGGAGTCCCACGAGACCCGGCGACCGCTGCGGGTGACGCTGGGCGGACTGCTGGCCGCAGAGGGCGCCGTCGGGGGAATCACCGACGCGCTACGGGCCAGGGCCTGGGCCGCGTTCGACGCTGACTCGGGACTCGGCCAGGGGCCGGCCGCGATCGACCGGGTGCTCGCCCGGTACCGCGCCCACCTCGAGGCAGACGCGCCTCGTGAACCGGCGTTGCCTGGAGAACCGGCAGTGCCTGCCCACCGATCACGGAAGGTTGAATCATGACCCAGCCCCTCCTTCGTGGCACGATTCGCGCTGAGCCTTCCGATGCGCCTGGGCCGACCGGCCGGGCTCCGCTGCTCGTCCTCGGACCTTCCCTCGGCACCACGACGTCGCTCTGGGATACGGTCGTCGACGTACTCGGCGCCTTCGGCGACCCGCCTCGATCGGACCTGCGGGTGCTCAGCTTCGACCTGCCCGGACACGGGATCAGTCCGGTCGCACGGGAACCGTTCACGGTCGCCGAACTCGCCGACGCAGTGATCGCCCTCGTCGATTCCGCGACGGCCGCCGCCTTCGGTGCGGACGCCCCACCGGAGTCCTTCCACTACGCCGGCATCTCGCTCGGCGGAGCGGTCGGGCTCGAGCTCGGTATCCGCCACCCGGGGCGCCTGCTGAGCCTCAGCGTGGTCTGTTCGGTCGCGCGGATCGGCACTGCGGAGGGCTGGCACGAGCGCGCCGCGCAGATCCGCGCGAGCGGAACGCCCTCGATGGTGATCGGCAGCGCCGAGCGCTGGTTCGCTCCCGGATTCCTCGAGCGCGATCCCGCGGCGGGCGCCGGTGCGTTGAACCGGCTGCTCGACATCGACGACGAGTCCTACGCGCTCTGTTGCGAGGCGCTCGCCGGCTTCGACGCGCGCGAGGCGGTTGCCGGCATCGCCGTGCAGACGCTCTGCGTGGCCGGGGAGCTGGACCTCGCCACGCCGAGTGCGCTCGTCGCCGAACTCGCGGCGGCCATTCCCGGAGCCCGGTTCGCCGAGATCGCGGGAGCAGCCCACCTGCCCTCCCTCGAGCGGCCCCGGGACCTCGCCGAGCTGCTCCGGGAGCAGCTTGCGGCGACGCCCCCGGGGACACCCCCGGCAACGTCTGCGGAGCAGTCGCACGGAAAGGCCGTGGCCCAGGAACCCTCCGCACGAACGGCGGCCGAGGTGTACGCCGCGGGCCTGGCCGTGCGCCGGGCCGTGCTCGGCGACACGCACGTGGACGCCGCGACCGCCGCGATCACCCCGGAGACCGCCGACTTCCAGGACTTCATCACCCGGTACGCCTGGGGTGAGATCTGGACCAGGCCCGGCCTCGACCGGCGCACCCGCAGCTTCCTCACCCTGGCCTGCCTGATCACCGGCGGCCACGAGAACGAGCTCGCGATGCACGTGCGCGCCGCGCTCACCAACGGGCTCAGCCGCGCCGAGATCAGCGAGGCGATGCTGCACACCGCGATCTACGCCGGTGTGCCTGCCGCGAACTCGGCGCTCTCGATCGCGCGCAGCACGTTCGCCGCCCTGGACGCTGAGCAAGCCGTGGCCGCGGAGCCCGGCACTGACTCGTCACCGACCCCGACACTTCCCTGAACCGGACCGAAGGACTGCTCCATGGATAAGACGTTCACCTCAGCGGCAGCCGCCGTCGCGGACATCCCAGACGGCGCCTCCCTCGCCGTCGGCGGCTTCGGCCTCGTCGGCGTGCCGATCGTGCTGATCCGTGCCCTGCTCGATCGGGGCACGACCGACCTCCGGGTCGTCTCCAACAACTGCGGCGTCGACGGCTGGGGACTCGGTGAGCTGCTGAGGGAGGGCAGGATCAGCCGGGTCATCGCGTCATACATCGGCGAGAACAAGGACTTCGCCCGGCGCTACCTCGGCGGAGAACTCGAGGTCGAACTCACTCCGCAGGGCACCCTCGCCGAGCGGCTCCGTGCGGGTGGAAGCGGCATTCCGGCGTTCTTCACCGCGAGCGGCGTCGGAACCCTGGTCGCCGACGGCGGCCTGCCCTGGCGTTACGGGCCGGACGGGGAAGTGCTGGTGTCCTCGCCGCCGAAGGAGACCCGGGTGTTCTCCTCGCTCGGCAAGACGCAGGAATACGTGCTCGAGGAGGCGATCGTCACCGACTTCGCCCTGGTGCGCGCCGCTCGCGGCGACCGGCACGGCAACCTGGTCTTCGAGAAGTCGGCCCGCAACTTCAACCCGCCGGCAGCCATGGCCGGCCGGATCACCATCGCCGAGGTCGACGAGCTCGTCGAACCGGGCGAGATCGACCCGGACGACGTGCACCTCGCCGGCATCTACGTACAACGGATCGTGCAGCTGAACCACGCGGATGCGCATGACCTTCCGATCGAGAAGGTCACGACCCGGCCGCGGCCGGGAGCCGCCCCCGCCGCAGCGGCCGCGGCATCCGCCCAGACCGCCAGAACGGAAGGCTGACATGCCCCTGACCCGCAACGAGATGGCGGCCCGCGCCGCGCAGGAACTCGCCCCCGACAGCTACGTCAACCTCGGGATCGGCCTGCCGACCCTCATCCCGAACTTCCTGCCCGAGGGGGTGCACGTCATCCTGCACTCGGAGAACGGGGTGCTCGGCGTCGGTGCGTACCCGTGGGAGGGTGAGGAGGACCCGAAGCTGATCAACGCCGGCAAGGAGACCATCACCGTCAATCCCGGAGCCGCGTACTTCGACTCCGCGCAGAGCTTCGGCATGATCCGTGCCGGGGTCATCGACGTGGCCGTGCTCGGCGCGATGCAGGTCTCGGAGACAGGAGACATCGCGAACTGGGCCGTGCCGGGCAAGATGATCAAGGGCATGGGCGGGGCGATGGACCTGGTGCACGGCGCCGATACGGTGATCGTCGTGATGGAGCATGTCACGCGTGCAGGCGAGCACAAGATCGTGGCAGAGTGCTCCCTGCCCCTGACCGGCAAGCGCGTGGTCACCCGGATCATCACCGACCTCGCGGTGATCGACGTCACCGGGGAGGGGCTCGTGCTACGGGAGATCGCTCCGGGTCTCACCGTCGCGGAGGTCCAGGCCGCGACAGGGGCTCGGCTCCTCGTGCCCGCGGAACCGGGCGTCATCCGCACCCTGCTGTCGGGGGTCGGCGCATGAACGAGCGGATGCGGGATGTCGTCATCTGCGAACCGGTGCGCACCCCGATCGGGCGCTTCGGCGGGATGTTCGCCACTGTCGCACCGGCCGACCTCGCCGCCGCTGTGATCGCGGCCCTGCTGGAACGTACCGGCATCGACGGGGGAGTGATCGACGACGTGATCCTCGGGCAGGCCTACCCGACCGCGGAGGCGGCGTCCGTCGCCCGCGTCGCCGCCCTCAACGCCGGCCTGCCGGTGACCGTCGGCGGGCTCCAACTCGACCGGCGGTGCGGCTCCGGCCTGCAGGCCGTGCTCGACGCGGCGATGCAGGTGCAGACCGGCATCAGCGACGTCGTCGTGGCCGGCGGGGTCGACTCGATGAGCCAGGCGCCGTTCTACACCGTCGATTCCCGTTTCGGAATCACGGCAGGGCCGGGTCTGCTTCTCCGCGACGCGCTCAGTCGTGGCCGGGAGACCGCGGGCGGCCGCAACTTTCCGGTTCCCGGCGGCATGCTCGAGACCGCGGAGAACCTGCGCCGGGAGTACGGCATCGGTCGTGCCGAACAGGACGAGCTCGCCGTGCGGTCGCAGCAGCGTGCCGCAACGGCCGTCGACGAGGGCCGCTTCGACGCCGAAATCGTTCCGGTCACGATTCAGGGGCGGAAGGGCGCCGTCGTCGTCTCCCACGACGAAACCCCGCGGCCGGACACGACCCTGGCCGGACTCTCCGGGCTGCGTCCCATCCTGCTGGGCACGGATGCCGACGCGACCGTCACCGCCGGAAACGCGAGCGGACAGAACGACGCCGCCGCCGCGTGCCTCGTAACGACTCCGGAGCGCGCCGCGGAGTTCGGGCTCACACCGCTCGTTCGCCTCGTGACCTGGGCCAGAGCCGGCGTCGAGCCGTCCCGGATGGGCATCGGACCGGTGCCCGCAACGAAGAAGGCCCTCGAACGCGCAGGGCTCACCCTCGCGGACATCGACCTGATCGAGCTCAACGAGGCATTCGCCGCCCAGGTGCTCGCGGTCAGCCGGGAGTGGAAATTCACCGACGCCGACTGGGAACGCACCAACGTGAACGGCTCCGGCATCTCCCTGGGACATCCCGTCGGCGCGACCGGCGCCCGCATCCTGGCGACGGCGAGCAGGCACCTGCATCGTACCGGGGGGCGGTATCTGCTCGAGACCATGTGCATCGGAGGTGGCCAGGGCCTCGCCGCCGTTTTCGAACGGGTGTAGTGGGAGGCGATCGCTGTCCGGGCGGGCCGGTTGGTTCCGCTGCCGACGGTCGTGCTCAGGCGGCCGGGGGCCGGAATCCGATCGCGAGCTCGGCGAGCAGGCGGGCGCCGAAACCGGTGGGTCCCGTGGTGCGCCAGGAGTCGTCGGAGTCCGACTGCATCGGGCCGCACATGTCGACGTGCGCCCAGGGGGTGTCGCCGACGAAGTCTGCGAGGAACAGGGCGGCGGTCGTCGCGCCGGCGTATGGCCCGCCGAGGTTCGACATGTCCGCGACATCCGAATTGAGCTGGTTGCGGTAGCGGCGGTCGAGCGGCAACTGCCAGACGGTCTCGTCGGTGAGGTCGGATGCGGCGCGTACCTGGTCGATGATGCCCTGGTCGTTGCCGAACAGCGCCGCCATCATCGGGCCGAGGGAGACGAGCGCCGCTCCGGTGAGGGTCGCAAGGTCGACGATGGCGTCGACGCCCTCTTCGTTGGCCAGGACGAGCCCGTCCGCCATCACGAGCCGCCCCTCCGCGTCGGTGTTCTTGACCTCGACGGTCGTGCCGCCGCGAATAGTGAGGACGTCGCCCATCGCCGTCGCCGAACCCGAGGGCATGTTGTCCGTGCACATCAGGTATTCGGTCACGGCGTTCTCGCAGCCGAGTTCGGCCAGCGCCGTCATCGTCGCGAAGATCGCGCCGGCCCCGGACATGTCCATCTTCATCGCGAGGTGGGTGACGTCGCCCGGCTTGAGCGCGATCCCGCCCGAGTCGTACATGATGCCCTTGCCGACGAAGGCGAGATGCCCGGTCGGCTGCCCGGACGGGCGATACCGGACCTCGATCATCCGGGGCTCTTCGATGCTTCCGGCATTGACGCCGAGGAGGCCGCCGCAGCCGAGTTCGATGAGTTCCGCCTTGTCGAAGACGCTCACCTCGAGCCCGTATTGCGGCGCGAGGGCCTCTGCGAAGTCGCCGAAGATCGTCGCAGTGAGGTGGGAGGGCGGCGCGGCCGCGAGGTCGCGCGCGAGGGCCGTCGCCCGGGCGAGGGCGAGGCCGCGGGAGACACCGACCGCGTGTGCGGTGCTCCCGACGAGGTCGAGCGCCTCGAGGGGAATGTGTGTTGTCGCCGTCTTGAGTTCGAGGTAGCGATAGCGGGCGAGCAGGGCGCCCTCGACGACAGCGGCGCTGGCAGCGACCGGTTCGAGCCCGCTCGCGGCCTCCACGAGGTCCGTCGCGAGATGGCGTCCGTGCCGCCCGGCCCTGGCGAACGCGGCGGCGGCATCCCGCAGGGTCGCGGTCGTGAGGCGCCCCTGCTCGCCGACGCCGACGGCGACGAGGGTCGGGGCGGATGCCTGGGGCAGCACGAGCGTTTGGCCGACAGCCCCCGTGAACCCGGCCTCCGTGAGCGCAGCACGGTCGAGCCCGATAGCCGCGGGAACGGGCCCGTCACTCGAGACTGCATAGCCGGCGATCGTGGCGCCCGGACCGAAGTCTGGCGTGATCTCGACGCGCGTGCGCAGCGCGAGCGAGGGTCCGGGAGTGAAACTCGCGGGGATCAGTCTGTGGGGTTGGTGCGGCATCAGTGAACCTCGTTCCGGCTGTCGATTCGACGGTGAATGGTTTCCGCCGGCGCCAGTATATTGCCGCACAATGCCGCTCAGGGAGGTCGTCCGGGGAGGTTGTCGTCGAGTCTGTGCGGGTGCTCGCCGGCACAGTAGTGCCCAGGGGCACGGTGCGGATATCGTCTGCGCATCCCGGCGACCGCGGGTACTCTGGGGCTGTGGAATCCGAACGCATACCGCCGCTGTCCCTCGTGACCGACCAGACTCTCGATGTCACCGCGCACGTCCTCGCGGTGTCCTCGCGGTCGGCGGGCGCCGTGGTGACTTTCGTCGGCCAGGTGCGCGACCATGATCCCGATGCCGCGGGCACCGTGACGGGCCTCGACTACAGCGCCCATCCGGATGCCGGGCGCATCCTCTCGGAGATCGCCGCCCGGTTTCGGACCGGGAACCCCGCGGTCGAGCTCGTGGTGAGTCACCGGATCGGCCACCTCGAGGTGGGCGACCTCGCCCTCGTCGCGGCCGTCGCGAGTGCGCACCGTGCCGACGCCTTCCAGGTCTGCGAGCAGCTCGTCGAGGCGGTCAAGGCCGAGGTCCCGATCTGGAAGAAGCAGTACGAAGTCGACGGCACCCACTCCTGGGTCGGCCTGACTCTCTAGCGCCTCCGGCGACTCTGGCGTCTCTGGCGTCTCTGGCGTCTCTGGCGTCCGTTCGCGTAAGGGGCGTCGCTCCCAATCGACCCGGCGTCTGCTGCACAGTGGTTCCGTAGCGGACCCGGCGCTCGGTCCTCCCTGGCGTACGAGCCTGTCGAGCGCATCGGGCCCGACGAGTCGGGCCCGTCGAGCCTGTCCCCGCTGTCGCGTCTGCGGCGCCGATCCTTCGCCGACTCAGTCGGTGCCGCGGAGAATCTGGCTTTTGCTGGTGAGGAGGATGGGTCTCTGTTCGGGGTCGAGTGCGGGTGGTGGGGTGAGCCAGTATCGGCCGGTGTCGTCGCGGGTGATTCGCCAGTGTTCGTTGTGGAGTCTGAGGTGGTCGGCCCGGCAGAGCAGGATGCCTTGGTCGAGGTTGGTGGGGCCTTCGTCGTCTTTCCAGTGCTCGATGTGATGCGTTTCGGTCCAGGAGGGTGGTCGGTCGCAGCCGGGCCACATGCAGCCGCCGTCCCGAAGGGCGAGGGCGGCCCGTTGGGCGGGGGAGAAGGTGCGTTGTTCGCGGCCGAGGTCGACACCGTGGTCGTCGAAGGTGGCGTTGAGGAGTCCGGTGTCGCAGAGGTTGCGTTCGAGGGTGCCGGTGGTGACCGTGACCGCGGTTCCCTCGATGACGCCGGGCTCGAGTGCGGGCGTCTCGGTTCCGGGGCCCGACCCGACGTCGGATGCGAGCTCATCCCGGGCGGTGGGAGTCGGGCCGCCCGGTTCCGTTCCACCGGCTGCGGCCACGATAGACGTGGTCCCGGACTGTGAGGCGCCGGTGGGTGCGGTCCCGGTCTGTGCGGCTCTGGTCGACGTTAGCCCGGTGGGTGGCTTACCGGTCGACACGACCCCGGTCGGTGCGGTGCCGGTCGGGGCGGTGCTCCTGGGGCGGATGGTGACCATGCGCACGGCGGGGCTGCGGCCCCCGGCGATGCGTTTCGGGTCAGCCTTCACGCCGAGTTTGGTCAGGGCGAGGAATGCGTCCGCGGTGAGCTGCTCGGTCGTGCGGGGGTCGTCCTGCACCCGCTTCGCCCACGCCGCCTGCTCCTTGTCGACGAACCGCACCCCGCCCCGGCGCGGGCTCGTGATGGCGTCGTAGGTCTGCATCAGGTATTCGCCGTCTTCGGGGGCGAACAGGCCGACCAGGCGGACCTGCCCCGTGTGGAGCCGGTAGAACCGCAGGGACCGGTCGTCGTAGGCGGCTTTCTCGCGGGCGGCGATGCCGGCCTCATCGAGCACGTCCCGCACCCTTCTGGCCCGTTTGAACAACTGGTCCGCGTTCAGGGTGCGTGCTTCGGCGAGGAGCCGGGCGAGGGCGGACGCGAGTTTCTCCGGTGTGATCGCCCGGTCCAGGTCACCGAGGCCCTTGCGGAGCGCGTCCGCCTTCTCCACGCTCAGCCAGCTCTCGGCGAGGGCCCGGCCGATTGGGGCGTGCCACGGCGGCACCGCGGTCGGCGGAACCGGCGGAAGGTGCGGGGTCGTCCCATCGAGGGGCGGCGGTCCGTCGTTCCCGTCGAGGGGCGGAGTCTCGTCGAGCAGCTTCTGGGCCTCGGCGGCTTCCCGGGCGCCCTTCTCGGCGGCATCGGCTTCCGCGAGGAGGCGGCCGACCGCGAGCAGTTTGGCCGCGTCGCCCTTGCTCGACCCGGAGATGGTCTGGAGCAGGTCTTCCGGGGAGCGGTAACCCTGCCGGGCCGCGAGGCCCTTGCCGCCGAGTTCGGGCCGGGACCGGCGGGCCAGGGTCGCGGCGAACCATGCCGCCTGAGTCTCGAGGGCCCGCCGGGCACCGGCGATCAACACCTGCCCCTCCAACACGGCCTCGTCAGTGAGCGTATCGACGGCGGCTGACGAGCCGCCCAGCCCGGTGACGACATCCGCCATCGACCGCAGCCCGGCGAGCAGGCCGCCCTGCACCGACTCACGGAACACCCGGTCGGCGTGCGGCTGATCGGGTGAAGCGGGCGACTCCGGGAGGGTGGTCATGCCGCCACATTACGACCGACCACCGACACTCTCTGAGCAAGGCTCAGGTATGTGGAAACCTCTTCTGATCAGGTACCTGTTGAGGAGAGTCCGTCATTTTTGCGGTCTGCAGACCCGGTCGGGACCCGGGGAGAGCCGTGTGAGGCTCAGCCTCCGGCGAAGGGGGGCAACACGTCGACGGTGTCGGTTCCGGCAAGTGGCACCGCGTCATCCGCTGCCCGGATGCCGTTGACCAGCAGGGAACAACGCGACAGGATTTTGGCGAACTCGGCGCCGTGCCGGTCGGACAGAATCATTCGAAGATCGCCGATGCTCGCAACGTCGACGGTCGTGGTCTCGCTGCCTGCGGCCTCCGCCGCGGCCGCGAAGAAACGGATGCCGGCCACTAGCGCGGCTCGGTGGGGTGCGTCGACGACCAGTCGAGGGCGAGCCGGGTAGCGGTCGCGCTTGCGTGCTCGACGTCTGCCGCAGTGCCGCCGTTGCGGGCAGCGGCGAAACCGACGAGGAACGTGCTGAGCGGGGCGGCGGGACGGGCGACGCCGTGGGCGACGTCGCGGGCGACATCCAGGAGCACGCCGACCGGAACGTCGGCCGGATCGAGGTCGAGTCCGACGGCGAGGACGGCAAGCCAGTCATCGAGGGCCTCGGGAGGCAGGGGGGTGGAGGTGCTCATTCGGTTTCGCTCCTCGGAGGGGTGGTGCTGATCGGGCTGGGTCCCGACAGGAGCGCGGTGCTCCACTCAACATCCTCCCACGTGTCCACGTCGCGGCCGCTGCCGGTCTCGTCGGCGACTCCGACGAGACGCAGCCCGGCCAGGAGGGCGCGCATGCTCGCCCCGTCCGCCCGGGGACCCAGACGCGCGGCGGCGTTCCGGAGTGCGCTCGCCCGGTAGAGGCCGGCGAGCCACTGCGGGTGACCGTCCGGATCCGACAGGTGCAGACCGTCGAGGGCGTCCGTGCCGGAGGTATTCGTGCCCGCACGATCAGCGAGGGCCTGGTCAGCGAGGGCTGCGACGAGGGTGCCGGCGGCAGCCGCGGCCCAGGGCAGGTCGCACGCGAGCACGAGCAGCCACTCCGCCGGGACGGGTGCCGTGCTTGCGGGTGCGGGTCCAGCTTCGGATGCGGGTGCGGGTACCGACCGGGCGAGCGCGGCGAGGCCGGCGGCGATGCCCGCGACGGGGCCGCCGAACGGTGGATCCTCGAGCGCCCAGAGCGCTCCGGTCGCCTCAGGACCGGCAGCGGAACGTGCTGACGCCGGCCCGACGATGACGACTCGACGGGCGAGCGTGCGCGCATCGAGCACCCGGGACAGTAGCGTTCGGCCGGCGACCTCGACGGCGGGCTTGACGGCGCCGCCGAGTCGGCTGCCGCGGCCGCCGGCGAGCACGATCAGGTCGATCGGCCCCGTAGCGGCCGGCCCCGAACCAATTCGACGGAGATTTTGCGCAAAATACGCGTTTTCGGACTTCTCAGGTGCGTTTTTCCCCAAAACTCCGTCGAATTCGTTCGGGGCGAGGGGTCCAGGCATGGTGGCGGGTCCTACTTCGATGGGCGCAGCCAGTCGCCGGACTTGCCGCCGGTCTTGCCGATCAGGCGGATGTCCCCGATGCTGACAGACTTGTCGAGCCCCTTGACCATGTCGACGACCGCCAGCGCAGCGATCGACACCGCCGTGAGCGCCTCCATCTCGACCCCGGTGCGGTCGGCTGTGCGAATGGTCGCAGCCACCCGCACACCGGTGTCCTCGATCGTGAGGTCGACCGCTGCGCCGTGCACCCCGATCACGTGGGCGAGGGGGAGCAGGTCCGCGCACTTCTTCGCGCCCTGGATGCCTGCGATGCGTGCGACGGCGAGAACGTCGCCCTTGGGCGTCGTGCCGTCGCGAAGCGCGGCGACCACGAGGGGCCCGCAGAACACGAATCCGGCGGCGGTTGCGCTGCGCACGGTCGGCTGCTTCTCGGTCACGTCGACCATCCGGGCCTGGCCGGCCGTATTGAGATGGGTGAACGGCTGGTCGGCCTGTCCTGCCTGAGCGGTCTGTCCTGCCTGAGGAGATTGCCCTGCCTGGACGGCCTGCACACCGGGTGCAGCCTGCCCGTCGGTTCGGGCGGCGGCTGTTTCGTCTCGGGCGGAAGTCATATCACCAGCATGACTCATATCACCAGCATGACCGGGAGCAGGTCGCCCTCCGCCACGGTGTCGCAGTCCTCCGGGACGATGGCGAGGCCCTCGGCCTGGCCGAGCCCGGCGACGAGGTGCGAGCCGGAACCGCCGGAGGTGGCGGGCCAGACGAGGGTCTCCTGGTCACGGCGTTCGCAGACGACGGGCATGTATTGCTGCCGTCCAGCGGGTGAGCTCCAGCCGCGGGCGACGGTCCCCGTGACCATCGGACGGGTGGTGGTGCCGTGGCCGCCCATGAACAGGAGCGCCGGGCGCACGAAGGCCTCGAAAGAGACGAATGCGCTGACCGGGTTGCCGGGCAGGGCGAACACGATCGGACCGGGTGCTGCGCTTCCGGCTGCGACCGTGTCCCCGGTCGCGCTGCGGTTGCCGATCCTGCTGTCGTTGGCGCCGGCGTTGGTGCTGGCGGTGCCTGTACTGCTGCCGGTACCGGTTGCGGGCAAACGGCCGAAGCCCTGGGGCTTGCCCGGTTGCATCCGCACGGGGCCGAACCAGATGCCGAGCGGGGCGAGCACGGCCTTGACGACGTCGTACGCCCCGACGCTGACGCCTCCGGAGAGGATGATCGCGTCGACCGTGCCGATCAGGGAGTCGAGCACGGTGCGCAGCGACTCTTCGTTGTCACGCACCGCCCCGATCCGGTGCACGACGCCGCCGGCCTGGGCCACAGCGGCGGCGAGCAGGTACGAGTTGGAGTCGGGGATCTGGCCGCGCCGCGCGGGGGTTCCCGGCACGATGAGTTCGTCGCCGGTCGAGATCACGGCGACGCGGGGCGCCGGGTGCACGAGCAGCTCCGCCCGGCCGGCGCTCGCGGCCGCGGCGATCCGGGTCGGCCAGAGCGTCGTGCCTGCCCGCAGCACGGTGTCACCGGCCGCCGCATCGCTGCCGGCCCTGCGGATGTGGGCGGCCGGCTCCGGCGCCCTGAGGATACCGACCCGGTCGATGCCCCGGTCGGTGTCCTCGATCGGTACGACGGCATCCGCCCCGTCGGGGATCGGCGCCCCGGTCATGATGCGGGCGACCTGCCCGGCGTCGATGCGCGGGTTCTGCGCGGTGCCGGCGGCGAGATCGGCGACCACCGGCAGCACGATCGGGCTCCCGGGGCCTGCGGCGAGCAGGTCGGCGCGCCGCACGGCGTACCCGTCCATCGCGGAGTTGTCGAACGGCGGGGTGTCCGTCGCGCTCGTGACCGGCTCGGCGAGGGCGAGCCCGAGCGCATGGTCGAGCGGCACCCGGACGGGCTCGAGAATGGGCAGCTGCGCGAGAATCCAGTCGAGATGCTCGGCCACCGGGCGGGCGGATGCCGCGTCGGCGTGCCCGCCGCGCCTCGCGTGGTCATGGGGCCGGGCCTGGCCGTCCTCCGGTCCGACCACGGTCAGCTCCGCGCTTCGAGGGACCACTCCGGAGACCAGGTCCCCGACCACTGGGTGGACCACTTCTCTCCTGACCCGGGCGCCGAGCCCTCGGCGACGGCGGCGTCCCACGCGATGATCCCGCCCTCGAGCAGGGTTAGGTCGGTGAAGCCATCGGCGGCGAGCACGGCAGCGGCGCTCCGGGCGCGCGGCCCCTGTGCGCAGTGCAGCACGAGAGGCAAGTCCCGGGGGATCGACGCGAGGCCCTCTGGGCTGCGCAGCTGGTCGAGGGGGAGCAGCAGCGAGCCGGGGACGGCGCTCTCGGCGTGCTCTCCCGGCTCGCGCACGTCGAGGACGATGAAGTCGTCCGCGCCGTGTGCGCGCGCGGCCAGACGGGAGACGAGCTCGGCCGGGGACAGCGTCGGCCAGGCACGGACGGCGGCAGGCCCGCTGACGGCCTCGGCCGAGGCGGCCGTCTCTGCGGCCTCCCGGGCGGCCCGCGCGTGCCCTTCCGGATCTCCGCCGACGAGGGGTACTTCGGTGAACCGCCCGGAGAGGGCGTCGATCACGAGTACCCGCCCGATCAACGGTGCGCCGATGCCGGCGATGAGCTTGATGGCCTCTGTCGCCATCAGCGAACCGACCTGCCCGCACAGGGCGCCGAGCACACCGGCCTCCGCGCAACTGGGCACTTCGCCCTCTGCCGGCGGATTCGGGAACAGGTCCCGCAGCTGCACGCCCGCAACGCCGCTCCCTGCGGGCGGGGTGGCCCAGAACACCGAGAGCTGGGCGTCGAAGCGCAGCACGGATGCCCAGACGAGCGGCTTCCCCAGTTCGGCGCTGACGTCGTTCACGAGGAACCGGGTCGGGAAGTTGTCTGTGCCGTCGATCACGAGGTCGTACCCGGAGATGAGCGCGCGGGCGTTGCCGTGGTCGAGTCGCTCGGAATGCTGGATGACGACAGCCGCTGGCGCGATGGCCGCGATGGACTCCGCGGCGCTCACGACCTTCGGACGGCCGACATCCGCCTGCCCGTGCACGATCTGGCGCTGCAGGTTGCTCGGCTCGACGTCGTCGCCGTCGACGATGCCGATCGTGCCGATCCCGGCCGCCGCCAGGTAGAGCAGGGCAGGGGAGCCGAGGCCGCCCGCGCCGAGCACGAGCACTTTCGCGTTCGCGAGGCGACGCTGGCCGAGCTCGTCGAGCTGCGGCAGGCGGCGTTGGCGGGCGGTGCGCACGGATTCGGTCGGGGTGAGCCGGGCGACGGGTTCGACAAGGGGAGGAAGGGCCATGCCCCTTACGCTAGGCGCTCCCGGCTGCCCGCGCATCCGCATCCGCCCAGAGTCTTCGCCACCCCCTTGATATCCCCCGCCGATGGGTGTTTCGTCGAAGACGGCACCAGAGTGTGCCGCACCACCCCCACAGCGCACCAACTAGCAAGACTGCAATCTCGCACGACCGAAGTGGTCGTGTCCAGAGGAACAAGGCAGAACCTAGGAAGGTATGTAATGACAGGGAACAGAGCAGTTGCCTACAAGAGCCCGGGGCACGTCGAGGTCATCGACATCGACTACCCCACCTTCGAACTGAAGGACGGGCCCGGCGTCAACCCGGCCAATGTCGGCCGGAAGGTACCGCACGGGGTCATCCTCCGCACGGTCAGCACCAACATCTGCGGCTCGGACCAGCACATGGTGCGCGGGCGCACGACAGCCCCCGCCGACCTCGTGCTCGGGCACGAGATCACCGGAGAGGTCGTCGAAACCGGGCCCGATGTCGAGTTCATCAAGGTCGGCGACATCGTGTCGGTCCCGTTCAATATCTCCTGCGGTCGCTGTCGCAACTGCAAGGAGCGCAAGACCGGGATCTGCCTGAACGTCAACCCCGACCGCCCCGGCAGCGCATACGGCTATGTCGACATGGGCGGCTGGGTCGGCGGCCAGGCCGAGTACGTTCTCGTGCCGTATGCGGACTGGAACCTCCTGAAGTTCCCGGACCGTGACCAGGCGCTCGCGAAGATCATGGACCTGACCATGCTCTCGGACATCTTCCCCACAGGGTTCCACGGGGCGGTGAGCGCCAATGTCGGCGTCGGGTCGACGGTCTACGTCGCCGGTGCCGGACCCGTCGGCCTTGCGGCTGCGGCCTCCGCGCACCTGCTCGGAGCGGCCGCCGTCATCGTGGGCGACCTCAACGAGGAGCGGCTCGCCCAGGCCCGCAGCTTCGGCTGCGAGACGGTCGACCTGCGCAAGGGCGACCCGCAGGACCAGATCGAGCAGATCCTCGGTGTGCCAGAGGTCGACTGCGCCGTCGACGCGGTCGGCTTCGAGGCCCGCGGGCACGGCCAGGCCGCGGGGGAGGAGCGTCCGGCGACGGTGCTCAACTCGCTCATGACGATCACGGCGGCCGGTGGTGCGCTCGGCATCCCCGGGCTGTACGTCACGGGTGACCCGGGCGGGGTCGACGAGGCCGCGAAGGTCGGGTCGCTCTCGATCCGGCTCGGCCTCGGCTGGGCGAAGTCGTTGTCCTTCACGACGGGCCAGTGCCCGGTGATGAAGTACAACCGCCAGCTCATGATGGCGATCCTCAACGACAAGGTGCAGATCGCCAAGGCCGTCAACGCCCAGGCGATCAGCCTCGAGGACGCGCCGCGCGGCTACGCCGAGTTCGACGCCGGCAAGTCCGTGAAATATGTGCTCAACCCGAACGGTTACGTCAAGTAGTGAATCAGTGACGTAACCGCAACCGTGTCGAGCGGATGCCCGGCCAGGGCCGCCCTGGCCGGGCATCCGTGTCGCTGGGCCAGGGTGACAGAAGATTAGGGTGGAGCGTATGACCGGAAACCCGACACTCACGGACACCCGTGGCCGGCCGCTGCACGACCTGCGGATCTCGGTCACGGACCGGTGCAACTTCCGCTGTGTTTACTGCATGCCGAAGGAGGTCTTCGGCCGTGACTTCGCCTTCATGGAGCGGGACGAACTGCTCACCTTCGAGGAGATCACCCGGCTCGCCCGGGTGAGCGTCGCGCACTGGGTCGGCAAGATCCGGCTGACCGGCGGGGAGCCGCTGCTGCGTCGCGGCCTCGAAGACCTCGTCGCCCAGCTCTCGGCGCTCCGCACCCCGGACGGCCGGCCCATCGACATCGCCCTGACCACCAACGGCTCAGCACTCGCGGTCAAGGCGCAGGCACTGAAGGACGCCGGGCTCCGCCGGGTCACGGTGTCCCTCGACTCCCTCGACGACGCGACCTTCCGGGCCATGAACGACGTGAACTTCCCGGTCGCGAAGGTCCTGCACGGCATCGAGGTCGCCTCGAACGTCGGGCTCGGCCCGGTCAAGGTCAACATGGTCGTCAAGCGCGGCCAGAACGACGGGGACATCGTCGCGATGGCGCGGCACTTCCAGGGCACCCCGGTCATCCTCCGCTTCATCGAATTCATGGACGTCGGGTCGAGCAACGGCTGGGAGATGGGTGCCGTCGTGCCCTCCAGCGAGGTGATCGCCCGGATCGGCGCCGAACTGCCCCTCGAGGAGGTCGCCCCGAATTACACCGGGGAGACCTCAGCGCGCTGGCGCTACCGCGACGGCAGCGGGGAGATCGGAGTGATCTCGAGCGTGACGCAGTCGTTCTGCTCGACCTGTTCGCGCGCCCGGGTGTCGACAGACGGCAAGCTCTTCACGTGCCTGTTCGCGACGGAGGGACACGACCTGCGTGCGCTCCTCCGCGGCGGCGCCACGGACGACGAGCTGTCCGCGGCCATGGCGTCGATCTGGCGAGAGCGGACCGACCGGTACTCGGACCTGCGGAGCGCGAAGACGAGGGAGCTGCGGGCATCCGGCAAGAAGAAGATCGAGATGTCGTACATCGGAGGGTGACCAGCAACAATGACACGAATCACGGCACGACGAAAGGTTGTCCGGCTCACCGTCGGCGGCCGCAGGACCACCAGGGAAGACGTGCTCGCCGTCGAGGAGCCGCTTGAGATCCGCGTGAACGGCACGTCGCTCGCGGTGACGATGCGCACACCCGGCAACGACTATGATCTGGCCGCGGGCTTCCTGGTCTCCGAGGGCGTGATCAGCCGCGGCGAGCATTTCTTCGCGGCGCGCTACTGCGCCGGCGCCACCGTTGACGGTGAGAACACCTACAACGTTCTCGACGTGAGCCTTGCGCCCGGCGTCGCCGCCCCCGACCCGAGCCTGGAACGGAATTTCCTCACCACGAGCGCGTGCGGTCTCTGCGGGAAGGCGAATATCGACGCGGTGCGCACCCGGTCGGCCTTCACCGTCTCAGACGACCCCGTCCTCCTCGACGCCGAACTCCTCACCACATTCCCGGACGTGCTCCGGGCCGGCCAGACCGTCTTCGAGAAGACCGGCGGCCTGCATGCGGCCGGGCTCTTCGACGCCGTCACGGGGGAACTGCTCGTGCTGCGCGAGGACGTCGGGCGCCACAATGCCGTCGACAAGGTGATCGGCTGGGCGGTCAAGGAGAACCGGCTGCCGTTGCGTGGAACCGTGCTCCAGGTCTCCGGCCGGGCGAGTTTCGAACTCGTCCAGAAGGCCGCGATGGCCGGCATCCCGATGCTGGCCGCGGTCTCCGCGCCGTCCTCGCTCGCAGCGGAACTCGCAACGGACGTGGGCATGACCCTCGTCGGCTTCCTGCGCGGCGACTCCATGGTGATCTACGCGGGCGCCGAACGGATCACCGGCGGTGGCGGGCGCGCAGCGGACGATGTCGCCGGTGCCGAGGGTGCTGCGAGTCCTGCCCCAGCGGCCCTTGCCGGTTCCGTAGCGCCGAATTAGTATGTGCGCATACTAACTGCTTCGATTCGCGGGGCAGCTGCGAACGAGAGGTCACCTCATGTGGAGAACTGAGTACACGGCAGACACCAGCGCCACACCCGCCGCGGTCTGGGCGGCGTTCCGGGACATCCACACCGGGGTCGCCGCGGCCGCGGGTGGCGACGTCTTCGAGATGGACGGGGCCTTCACCGTCGGCACGGAGTTGAGCGTGACTCCGGTCGGGCAGGACACCTTCCGGTCCCGCATCATCGAACTGGCCCCGAACGAACGGTATGCCGACGAGACCACATTCGGCGACGTCGTGCTGACGTTCCGGCACTCGTTCACACCCCGCGACGGCGGCACGCGGGTCACCCACGAACTCGTCATCACCGGGCAGGACGCTGACGAGATCGGGCCGGGGCTCGGCCCGGAGATCAGTGCGGACTTCCCTGAGGCGATGGCCGGGCTGTTCGCGCTCGCCGAGGCATCCGCGGAGCCTGCAGACCCTGCAGACCCTGCGCGTTGATGCCGGACGCCGAGGAGAACGGGCTCGAAAGCGAGTTCGCGTCCGCGGAGGACAGCACCGGACTGATGCTGTGGCGCGTCACCAACGCCTGGCAGGCTGCCCAGCGGGCCGCACTCCGGCCGTTCGACCTGACACACGTGCAGTTCGTCTTGCTCGCCTCGCTCGCGTGGCTCGACGCCGACGGGCCGACCACCCAGCGCGAGCTCTCGCGCCACGCCGGCACCAACCCGATGATGACGTCCCAGGTGTTGCGCACCCTGGAACGGAAGCACCTCGTGGAACGGCGGAGTCACCCGACGGATGCCCGGGCAAAGGCACTTCGGGCGACACCGGCCGGAGCCGAGCTCGCCGCCCGCGCGAACGCGGCCGTCGAAGCGGTCGACCGACGCTTCTTCACCCCGCTCGGCGCCGAACGAGCGGCCTTCACCGGCATGCTCCGCGTGGTGCTCGGCCCCGCGTCCTAACCTTTCGTCGGGACCGGGGCGGGCTCGTGGGCGGTGAAACGCACGGCCATGGCCTTGTAGCCGGGGGTGTTCGACTCGCGGGCGACGAGTTCGCGGTGCATGAGCGCGTTCGCCTCGGGGAAGTACGCAGCTGCGCAGCCGCGCGGGGTCGGGTAGACCACGAGCCGGAACTCATCCGCGCGGCGTTCCTCACCACGGAAGGTGCTGATGACGTCGACGAGGTCGCGGTCGTGGAAGCCGAGCTCGACGACGTCGTCCTTGTTGATCAGGATGACCCTGCGCCCGTTCGAGATGCCTCGGTAGCGGTCGTCGAGGCCGTAGAACGTGGTGTTGTACTGGTCGTGGCTGCGGATGGTCTGAAGGATGAGGTGCCCGGCCGGCGGGGTCAGGTACTCGAGGGGGCTGACCGTGAACCGGGCGCGACCGATGTCGGTCGCGAAGCTGCGGGTGTCGCGGGGCGGGTTCGGCAGTACGAAGCCGTTCTTCGTCTTCAGCCTCCGGTTGAAGTCGGTGAACCCGGGGATCACCCGGGAGATGTGGTCGCGGATGAGGTCGTAGTCCTCGCTCATCGCCTTCCAGTCGACCGGGTGGTCGGTGCCGAGGGTCGCGCTCGCCATCCGGGCGACGATGACCGGTTCGGCGAGCAGATGTTCCGACACCGGGTCGAGGCGGCCCTGCGTCGTGCGCACGACCGACATCGAGTCCTCGACGGAGAGCACCTGGCGGCCGCCGGGGTGCTTGTCATCGGTGTCGGTGCGACCGAGGGTCGGCAGGATCAGCGAGGTGCGCCCGTGCATCACGTGCGAGCGGTTCGGCTTCGTGGAGATGTGCACCGTGAGCCCGACCCGCTGCATTGCGGCCTCGAGCTTGGCGGTGTCCGAACAGGCGAGGGCGAAGTTGCCGCCGAGAGACACGAACACGTCGACGTCCTCGTTCTCGAAGGCCTCGACCGTCGCCACGGAGTCCAGGCCGTGCTCGCGCGGGCTGACGATGCCGAACTCGGTGTCGACCGCTGCGAGGAAGGCCTCCTTCGGCTTCTCCCAGACCCCCATCGTGCGGTCGCCCTGCACGTTCGAGTGTCCGCGCACCGGGCAGGCGCCCGCGCCCGGCTTGCCGAAGTTGCCCTGCAGCAGGAGCAGGTTGATGATCTCCTTGAGCGTGTTGACCGAGTGCGGCTGCTGGGTCAGTCCGAGAGCCCAGCAGATGATCGTGGCCTTCGACGCCACGAGCATGCTCGCGACGACGGCAATCTGCAGCCGGGAGAGCCCGGTCGCCTTCTCGGTCTCCTCCCAGTCGATCTCGCCGCGCGCGGCCCGGTACTCCTCGATTCCCTGCGTGTTGGCGTCGACGAAGGCCTGGTCGACGACGGAGCCGGGCACCCGCTTCTCCTCCTCGAGGAGCAGGTGGCCGAGGGCCTGGAACAGGGCGAGGTCCCCGCCGACCTTGATCTGCAGGTATTCGTCGGCGAGCGCGGTGCCGTCACCGATCAGGCCGGAGACGGACTGCGGGTCCCTGAAGTTGAACAGCCCGGCCTCGGGCAGGGGGTTGACCGCGACCACCTTCCCGCCGCTGTCCTTGCACTCCTTGAGCGCCGACAGCATCCTGGGGTGGTTGGTGCCGGGGTTCTGGCCGACGACGAGGATGAGTTCCGCGTGGTGGATGTCCTCGAGGGAGACGGTGCCCTTGCCGATGCCGATCGTCGCGTTCATCGCCGAGCCGGAGGACTCGTGGCACATGTTCGAGCAGTCCGGCAGGTTGTTCGTGCCGATCGAGCGGGCGAACAGCTGGTAGAGGAACGCGGACTCGTTCGCGGTCCGGCCAGACGTGTAGAAGACGGTGCGGTCGGGGGTCGTCGCGCGGATCTGCGCGCCGATCAGCTCGAACGCGTCGTTCCAGGAGATCTGCGAGTAGTGCGTGTCGCCGGGGCGGATGACGACGGGGTGCGTGATACGGCCCTGGTTGCCGAGCCAGTACTCGGTCTTGGTCGCGAGTTCGGCGATCGAATGTTCCGCCCAGAATGCCGGGGTCACCTGGCGTACGGTGCTCTCCTCCGCGACGGCCTTCGCGCCGTTCTCACAGAATTCGGCGGTCTTGCGGTGACCCTGCGATTCCGGCCAGGCGCAACCGGGGCAGTCGGTCCCGTCGCGCTGGTTGAGTCGGAGCAGGGCCCGGGTGGTGCGGCCGATCCCGGCCTGGGCGACGCCGCGCTCGAGCGCGACGACGACGGCTTCGAGGCCCGCCGCGCTGGTCTTCGGCTTCTTCACGACGAGGGAGTCTTCGTTGATGTCCTGGATCGGGGCGTGACGTGTCATGAAATCCATGATGCTCCTTTTGACTGCGCACCGGCACAACGGCCGCCGCCGGAGGGTCTGTGAACCATGCGGCGTCCTCTCGGGTGATTCCCAGCCCTGACGGGCGCGGCAACCAGAAAAGTGGCGTTGAATCATAACGGGGCTTTTGTCCTGACCCAACGGGTCATTCTCGGCCCATCGGCCGACACCAGCCGCGGCATCCCCGGCAGACAGGGAGTTCGACCATGGGAACACAGAGCACACTGGATTCACTCCGGAACGCGGACTCGATCCTCGCCACGATCATGGCCGCCGACGACCTCACGGTCGCCGCGAGCCGGGACGGCGGCAGCCGGGCCGTTCGCCTGCTCGCCGACGCCGCCGTCGATCCCGCAGACCAGGTCACCGCGATCGCCGCCGTGCACGCCCTCGCCCAGGTCTTCGACGAGACCGCCGACGAGGTCCTCGTCTCCCTCCTCGGGCATGAGCAGCTTTTCCTCCGCGAGCACGCCGCCTGGGCCTTCAGCGCCCGCCTGCCTCGCTTCGACGCGGTCGCGCCTCTCCTCGGGATGGTCATCGACGGCGGTTTCGCCGGGATGATCGCCCAGCGCACCCTCGAACAATGGAGCGCGGCCGTCGCGGGTCCCGTCGCCCTCGCTGTCGAGGGCGCTCTGCTCGGAGTCACCGAGCCGGGCGCCCGTTCCCGACTGGTCGAAACCATCGGCCAGATCTCGGGGCGCATCCCGGAACGCATGCTCTTCCAGATCGCCGTCGACCCGGCCGAGGCGACCGAGGTGCGGGCTGCGGCGATCGCCGCGATCGGCGACCGGGGCCTCGCCGATGCCGCCCCCGGCTCCCTCTCGGGCGCCGGCACGGGAATCGGAACAGGGATCGGCTCCGGGGTCGGTTCCGGCGACACCGGCCTCCGGATCGTCACCGGCCTGGCCGCCGGAAGCGGGGTCCTCGCCGAGGTTGCCAGGCTCGCCGTGATCGACCTGACCGTGCCGAGCTACCCGCGGGCACCGTGGAGCAGCGGAACGACCGTCGCCCAGCTGTTCCTGCACGCCGACATCGACGGAGCGCTGACCCGGGTCGGCTCCGGCGACAACGGCGGCATCGCGACCCTCCTCGTCCGGCTCGGGGACGCACTCGTCGCTGGCCACGCCGCCAGCGATGCCGACAGTGCTGCCGGCGATGTCGGCCGGGTACTCACCCTCTCCCGCGGCGGCTTCGCCTCCGCACTCGACTGCCTGCCCGAGGTGGCGTCGACACTGTCCGGCCACGCCTTCGCGACGGTCCCGTTCCTCGGCGAGCCCGTCGCCTCCGCAGACGCCTGGTCGCGCCGGATCGCGACCCAGCGCGGCATCCGCCGGGTGCTCCGCGCCGCGGGCCCGGTCGACGCGATCCACCTGCGGATGGCGGACGTCGGCACCCTCGCCGCGTCGACGGTCGCGAGGGAACTCGACATCCCGGTCGTGTTCACCGTCGCGCCAGACCCGCACAGCCTCATCCGCTCGCTCGAGTCCGCCGGCGCCCTCACCCGCGCCACGTTCGGCACGGTCGATGCGGGCGAGCACTTCTGGTTCCGTGTCCGGCTCGTGCAGCGCCTCGCAGCGGATGCCGCCCACACGGTTCTCTTCCCCCGTCCCGACCTCGAGCGTGACCTGCGTGAGCTCGTCGGCATCGACGTGACGCAGCACCCGGAACGGCACTCGATCGTGGCAGAGGGCATCGACATCGCCGTGATCGAGGCGTCGCTCGTCGACGCCAGGGCGAGCGACGGCACTCCGGCGGAGGCCGCCGTGGCCGCGGCGTATGCCGAACCCCTGCCCGACGCCGCCGCCGCCGTGCCCGCGTCCGTGGTCCCCGCGCAGATGAGCGTCGAGGGCGCCGTCGCCCTCGGCCAGCTCGACGATCTCCTCGCAACCCTCCCGCCCGAGCGCCGCGCACTGCCGCTCGCGATCACGGTCGGGCGGCTGCATCGCGTCAAGGGCATGGCGACCCTCGTCGAAGCCTGGGCGGCCGACCCTGCGCTCCAGGCCAGCTGCAACCTCCTGATCGTCGGAGGCGACTTCGCGAACCCCACTCCCGACGAGGCCGAACAGCTCGACAGGATCCACGCCGCTGTCCCGCTCGGCGAGGCCGCCCACGCCGGTCTCCTGCTTGCCGGCCACCGCTCGAACGACACCGTCGCCCGCTGGCTCGCCGCCACTCGCCTCGGCCGCACCGGCCTCGCCGCGGCCAATGGCGTGTACGTCTGCGCGAGCATGAAGGAGGAGTTCGGCATCGCGCTCCTCGAGGCGATGGCCGCGGGCCTCACCGTGGTCGCTCCGAACGGCGGGGGACCGGCCACCTACGTCGAGCAGGGCGTGACCGGGTTCCTGGTCGACACCGGGAATCCGGCCGATCTCGCCGGGGGAGTGCGTGAGGCCCTCGAGCTCGCAGCCGGGCCCTTCGGCCCCGAGTTCGCCGAGCGCGCCATGGCCATGGTCTCCGGATCCTTCACGATCCAGGCGATGGCCATGACCCTCTCCGGGGTCTACCGCGACGTCGCCGAAGCGCACGAGCGCCTCCGGGCGGAGGCGGCGAACGGCTACGGCCGGGGACTCGCCTCGACCTGGACGCTGAGCGCCTCATGACCCTGCTCATCATCAGCCCCGACTACGCCTCGCACCTGTTCCCGCTCGCGACCCTCGGCACGGCCTGGCAGGCCGCGGGGGAACGGGTCGTCGTCGCGAGCGGCCCCGCGACGGCCGGAATCGTCGCCGAGTTCGGCTTCGAGCGGGTGAACCTGCAGCTCGGCCGAGGCTCGAACCCCGGAACGATCCGGGCGGAACAGCAGCCGAGCGGTGAGGACGACGCCCTCCGGGGTTTCTTCGCCGCGACGAGGCTCGGACTCGTGCAGACCCTGCAGTTCCAGGCCGAGGCACGCAGCAACGACCTGCTCTGGAACCCGGTCGAGATCGCCCGCGAGGTGCAGCGCATCGTCGCCGAGGTGCGCCCGGACCAGATCATCGTCGACCACCTCGCCTTCAGCGCCCGCCTCGCCTTGGTGAGCGCCGGCATCCGCCACGCCGACGTCGTGCTCGGGCACCCGACCGCCCTGCCGGTCGGCGAGGAGGTCTACGGCTTCCCGTCCGCCTGGCCCGACGCGTTCTCGCCGGAGCCCGACGACCTCGCCGGGCTGCTCAGCACCTGCGAGGCGGTGCGCGACACCTTCACCGCCCAGTGGAACGCCGCCCTCCTCGAACTCGACCCGGCGGCCGAGCCGAGCCGCGACGCCTTCACCGAATCCGGCGACGTGCTGATGCTCAACTATCCGGCCGAACTGCACGCACCCGCCCGGACGGCGCTGCTTCAGGAGCACGTGTTCCTCGGGTCGGCGGTGCGCGCCGAGGCCCGCGATCCCGAGGTCGAGGCCTGGCTCGCCGCGTCACGCGCGGCCTCCGACGACCGCCCGCTCGTCTACGTGAGCTTCGGGAGCTTCCTGTCGGTGCGCGGCGACGTGCTCGCCCGCGTCACGGATGCCCTCCGCGGGCTCTCCGTCAGGGTCGCCCTCGCGACGGGGTCGACCGATCCCGCTGACCTTGGGGAGATCCCGGACTCCTGGCTCGTGCGCGGCTTCCTGCCGCAGGTGGCCCTGCTCGATGCCGCGGCGGTCGCCGTGACGCACGGTGGGAACAACAGCGTGACCGAGGCGATGACCGCCGGGGTGCCGCTGCTCGTGCTGCCGTTCTCGACCGACCAGTTCGCCGGGGCAGAAGCCGTCGAGGCGGCCGGGTTCGGGCTCTCGCTCGCACCCAACACGGCGTCGGCGACGGAACTCCTCGACGCGCTCCGGTCGGTGCTCGCGCTCGCGGCACCCGACCGGGCGCGGCTCGACGCGCTCAGCACGTCGCTGCGGGGCGGCGCAGGCCCGCGCCGGGCCTACGAGGCGCTCTCCGCCTTCGAAGCTCTCCCTGTAGCAATCGCCTGACGGTCGCGGGCTAGCGGTCGCGGGGCCAGCGGTCTATGGCCTAGCGGTCGATGGCGTAGACGAGGGACTCCTGCACCATGCCGAGCCACTCGTAGATGCTGCTGAGTAGCGGAGCCTCGTCGGCGTCGAGGTGCTGTTCGCCCTCCGGGGACATCTGGAGGCGCTCGGCGAGGGTGAGCCGCAGGTCGGTGAGCGTGCGCAGCCACGACTGCACGCCGACGGCGTCGAGCGCGATCGGCGTCGGCGCGACCTCGAAGCGGTCGTCCAGGAGGGGTTCGAGGGGCCCGTCGGCGATCTCGTCGAGCGGCTCCTCGCCGAGCGTCGCGAGCACTACGCGGGCGTTGCCCAGTTTGCGGTCGAGGAGGTCTCCCGAGGTGAAACGGCGGAATTCGGCGGACGCCTCGGCGTCGTCAGGGTAGGCGTCGGGGAGCAGGCGGCGGAGGGCCGGGTCGGCGCTGGTTCCGAGGGCGTGTGTCTCCGCGGCGAGCAGGAGCTCGATCAGCTGGCTCGCGGCGAGCCTGAGCAGTCCGAGCTCGACGGATTCGAAGCTCGCGGACACTGTTCCGGCCGGGTCCCGGGTGAAGAGCATCAGGAGTCCCCGCGGGAGAGGGTGGCCCAGAGCCCGAAGTCGTGCATCGCCTCGACGTGGCGTTCCATCGACTCGCGGTTCCCTGTTGCGACGACCGCCTTGCCGGAGTTGTGCACCCGCAGCATCAGGCGTTCGGCTTTCTCTGCGGCGACCCCGAAGTAGCTGCGGAACACGTAGGACACATAGGACATCAGGTTGACCGGGTCGTCCCACACAATGGTGACCCAGGGGCGGTCGAGGGAGACGGCTTCACGCAGGTCCGATTTTTCAAAAGTCTTCGGCACCGGTTAAGCCTCACATGCCGGGGGTCCTTCCCGCCACCGTGGCCGGAAACTCATACACCCACTCTGTTTTCGAGCGCGTGGTGCGGGCGCCCGGCCGCATGCCCGAGCGCCGCGACGACGAGCGTGATCACGGCAGACAGGGCGACGCCCCAGCCGATGTGCACCGTGAGAAGGAGGGCTCCCACGAAGGCGCCCGCGCAGATCAGCAGGATCGCGGCCACCCGGCGGAACCACGGCTGGCCCTTGCCGCCGCCGAGCCGCGAGTCGGCGGCCAGTCCCGTGATCGTCGAAGTCACGACGACCGTCGTGACGTCCTTGACCCCGATGTGCCGGGCGACGCCGGCCTGGAGCCCCATCATCGCCGCGAGGAGGCTCGTGATCGCCAGGTCGAAGGGCTGCGGCGGATGCCCGCCGCCGAGGAACAGGGCGACCGCCAGTCCGGCCATGATCGCACCCTGCACCGCGAACAGCACCGTCGCGTGGGTCGTCCAGCCGATCGCGACGGGCCGCAGCACCCGTCCGCCGATGGCGGCGCCGAGCATGAAGGTGAACAGGGCGAGCAGCGGGCCGAGCACGGGCAGGTTGCTCGCGCCGGCGAGGGCCATTCCGAGGATGACGACGTTTCCCGTCATGTTGCCGGTGAACACCTTGTCGAGGCCGAGGTACCCGACGGCATCCGCCAGACCGGTCGAGAACGTCAGCGCGAGCATGAGGCCGAGGTGCAGGTTCGCGGGATGGCGGCGGAGCTTCTCGAGCACGGTGATCCTTCGGGACAGGGACTGCTGCTTATGTTTCCTGGAGGTAAGACTCACGTCGATCGTGTCAACAGTGACCTGAAACGTACCGGCTGGCCGAATGGCACGCAAACGGGAGATAGCCTCGAGCGCGAGGCACCAATAGTGTGAAGCACCACGTCTTGTTTCCGCGCACCTGGAAGGCTCCCATGTCGTACGTCGTACTACAGCCCGGCATGGGGAGCATCGCGCCCGGGCACTACCTGCCGGCCACGCCGCAGACCGTGCTCTGGGGGCGCCTGCCCTGTGCAGCGGATGCCGCGGTGCTCTCGATCGGATCAGGTGACGTCGTCACGATCGACACTCTCAGCCACGAGGGACTGCTCGAGGACCAGGGCAGGGACCCGCTCGCCTTCTTCGGCGGCCACGGCGTCGCAGCGGGCGATGTCCTGACGGATGCCGTCGCGCTCGCCGCGAGCGACTACCCGCGGGATGCTGAGGCAGACGGCCCACACGTCGTGACCGGACCGATCGAGGTGCGCGGGGCTCTCCCGGGCGACCTGCTCCGGATGACCCTGCTCGAGGCGACCCCCCGGGTGCCCTACGGCGTCATCTCGAGTCGCCACGGCCGGGGGGCCCTGCCCGGCGAGTACCCCATCGGACCGGGAACGGTCTCCGTGTTCACCGAGGTCGACACCGATCCCGACTTCGGGACGGCTGCCGGGGCGCTCTTCGGCACCCTCCCGCTGGTTCCCGGCGGCGACCGGGTCGTGCGCTTCCCGCTCGACCCGTTCCTCGGCATCATGGGCGTCGGCGTCGCGGGAGACACCCGGCCGCACTCCGTCCCGCCCGGCGCGCACGGCGGCAACCTCGACATCAGCCTGCTCACCGTCGGCAGCGCGCTGTACCTGCCCGTCCAGGTGCCGGGCGCGCTCGCCTACGTGGGCGATCCGCACTTCGCGCAGGGCGACGGCGAGGTGGCGCTGACTGCACTCGAGGCCAGCCTGCGGGTGCGCATCCGCTTCGACGTCATTCCGGCGGACGAGGCGGCGGCGCTCTTCGGCGACCTGACCGGTCCGCTCGCCGAGACGGGCGAGTTCCTCGTGCCGACCGGGCTCGACCCCGACCTCGACGAAGCGATGCGCGCCTGTGTGCGCGCCGCGATCGCCCTGCTCGGGGCGCGATACGGCATGGACCCGACCCTCGCGTACGCCTACCTGAGCGCGGCGACCGACTTCAACATCTCCCAGGTCGTCGACAGGGTCACGGGCGTGCACGCCCGCATCCGGACGGCGGACTTCGGTGCCTGAGCAGACGACCCGGCCGCTCGACGCCCCGGGGACCGGTTCGCTCGTCCCGGCCGCTGTCCCCGCAGCCACGCCTGCGGACGCCGCACTCCCGGCCGTGACGCCCGCGGACAACGCATTTCAGGCCGTAGCGCTTGCAGATACCGGGCTCCCGGCTGCCGCGCCGCCGCTTCTGCCCACCTCGATCACGGGGGAGCTTCCGGGCGGACTGCTCGCCGCCTTCGAGGCCTACGAGGACGCGCTCGCTGCCAATGACCACGAGGCGCTCGCCGGGTTCTTCGTGCCCGGGCCGCACGCCCTCCGCGGCGATGCGACCGGGCTGCTCGTCGGGAGCGAGGCGATCGCCGGATTCCGCGCCTCCCGCCCCGGGGTCGTGCGCCGCGGAATCCGCTCGCTGCACGTGCGGGCCATCGGGACAGAGCACGCCCTGATCGTCGCGGAGAACGCGCCCGTGGCCGGCGGGGCCGGAATCGTGACGCAGCTCTGGAGCCGAACCGCGGCCGGCTGGCAGATCGAGGCCGCGCAGGTCGCGGCATCCGCACCCGCGGTCGACCCGAGCATCTGGCGGGTCGTCGGAACCCCGCTGCTCGCCGGCGAGAGCGGTGGAGCACTCGCGGGCGTGCGGGTCGCGGTCAAGGACCTCTTCGAGGTGGCCGGATTCGCAGTCGGAGCCGGCAACCCCGACTATCTGCGAAGCGGCACCGCTGCGACCGAGAGCGCCCCGGCGGTGACGGCACTCCTCGGGGCCGGTGCGAGCGTGATCGGCATCGCCCAGACGGACGAATTCGCGTACAGCATCGCCGGGACCAACGTGCACTCGGGGACCCCGCCGAATCCGCGGGTCCCCGGCGGGCTGCCGGGCGGCTCGTCGAGCGGCCCTGCCGCAGCGGTCGCCCTCGGGCAGGCGGACCTCGGCCTCGCGACCGACACCGCGGGGTCGATCCGGGTTCCCGCCTCCTACCAGGGCCTCTGGGGGCTGAGGACGAGCCACGGGTCGGTGAGCCTCGGGGGTGTTCTCCCGCTCGCGCCCTCGTTCGACACCGTAGGGTGGCTCGCCAGGACGCCGGGACTGCTCGTGTCGGCGGCGGCCACCTCGCTCGACCCTGAGCGGCAACTGCCCGTTGCCGCACGGTTCGTCGTCTGCGGGCAGCTGGTGTTCGCGGCGGAAGAGGACGTGCAGGCCGCCTTCGTCGAGGCGATCGACCGCCTCGAGCGCGGCGGGTACTTGCCGGAACCGGTCGACATCGTCACGATCGACCCCCTCGCCGACCTCTTCGAGACCTTCCGCACCGTGCAGGCCGCCGAGGCCTGGCGCAGCCACGGGGACTGGGTCGACGCCCATCCCGGCACACTCGGCCCCGATGTGCGGTCCCGGTTCGCCTTCGCCTCACTCATCGACGCTGACGAGGAGGCCGGTCACCGGAGCGATCTCGCCGAGGCCAGGGACCGGCTCGACGCCGCGCTCGACGGCCGGATCCTGTTGCTCCCCGCGGCTTCGTCGACCGCGCCGGCGAGGAGCGCATCGGGCGCCCAGATCGAACGGGTCCGTGCCGCGACGCTCTCGATGACCTGCCTTGCCGGGATCGGCGGCTACCCGTCGGTGTCCATGCCCGGACTCGTCGTCGGCGGCGCGCCACTGGGGCTCAGCCTCGTCGGACCGCGTTACTCCGACCTCGCCCTCCTCGACCTGGCCGCAGGGCTCGCGGAGGGGCTCGAGGGCTGAGCCAACGGAATCCCTGACTAACTGGTGGATGGGGCAGGAGTAACACCACCGAAACGCTGCGTGCCTAAGCTGGTCGTGTGACGTATCCGCTGCAGTCGACAACCGTTCCGAGCCTTCCGATCAACCCGCCGCAGCGCCTGCTGATGGGGCCGGGGCCGATCAACGCGGACCCACGGGTGCTGCGCGCCATGTCCGCCCAACTCGTCGGCCAGTACGACCCGGCGATGACCGGGTATATGACCGAAACGATGGGCCTGTACCGCGACGTATTCCGCACCGGCAATCAACAGACCCTCGTGATCGACGGCACCGCGCGCGCCGGGATCGAAGCCGCCCTCGTCTCGCTGATCCAGCCGGGCGACCGGGTGCTCGTGCCCATCTTCGGGCGTTTCGGGCACCTGCTCCGCGAGATCGCCGAACGGGTCGGCGCAGAGGTCCACGTTCGCGAGGTGCCGTGGGGCACCGTCTTCACACCGGCCGCGATCGAACAGGCGATCATCGAGACCCGGCCGACGCTGCTTGCGATCGTGCACGGCGACACCTCGACGACCCTCGCCCAGCCGCTCGACGAGCTCGGCGACATCTGCGCCCGGCACGGCGTGCTCTTCTACACCGACGTGACAGCCTCGCTCGCCGGCAACACCTTCGAAGCGGATGCCTGGGGCCTCGACGCCGTCACCGCCGGCCTGCAGAAGTGCCTCGCCGGGCCGTCCGGTTCCGCGCCGGCCACATTCTCGCCCCGCGCCGTCGAGGTGATCGAATCCCGACGGAGCATCGAGGCCGGCATCCGCGAGCCCGGGGACGCGGTGCTGTCCAACCGGATCCGCTCGAACTACTTCGACCTCGCGATGCTCTTCGACTACTGGGGTCCCCGCAGGCTCAACCACCACACCGAGGCCACGACCGCCCTGTACGGCGCAAGGGAGTGCGCGCGCCTCCTCGTCGACGAGGGCATGGGGAACGCCGTCGCCCGGCACCGGCTGCACGGCTCGGCGATGCTCGCGGGAGTGCACGGGCTGGGACTCTCCGTCTTCGGCGACCCGGCCCACCGGATGAACAACGTCGTCGCGGTCTTGATTCCCGACGGCGTCAACGGCGACGCGGTGCGCGGCACGCTCCTCGACGACTTCGGCATCGAGATCGGCACCTCCTTCGGTCCGCTGCACGGCAAGGTCTGGCGGATCGGCGTGATGGGCTACAACGCCCGCAAGGACACCGTGCTGACCACCCTCGCGGCGCTCGAACAGGTGCTCCGGCGCGCGGGGGCATCCGTCACCGGCGGCGGGGGAGTCGGCGCGGCCTGGGACCTGTACGCCGACGCCGACCGGGACGCTGCTGCCGAGCCGCCTGCCGGGACTGCCGATCTCGACGCGGATCGCGTCGCTGCCGCGACCGACGATGCCGTGGTGCTCTCATGACGACCGCGGTGCCGAGCGTGTCGGATGCCGACGCGGCCGTGATCCTGGCCCGGTGCGACGCGCTCGCCCGGCACTCGTCCCTCACCGAGGGGATCGAGCGGACGTACCTCTCGGCGGAGCACGCCGCCGTCAACTACCGGGTCGCCGGCTGGATGACCGCAGCGGGTCTCACCACCTGGCAGGATGCCGCCGGGAACCAGTGCGCACGGCTCTCCGGCCGCACCCGCGGGCTCCCGGCCCTGCTGCTCGGCTCGCACCTCGACACTGTGCGCGCGGCGGGACGCTACGACGGCATCCTCGGTGTGCTCGTGGCCATCACGGTCGCCGGGCGGATCGCCGCCTCTGGACGCCCGCTGCCGTTCGCCCTCGAGATCGCGGCATTCGGCGACGAGGAGGGCACCCGCTTCGGCACCACCCTGCTCGGCAGCCGGGCCGTGGCCGGCACCTGGCTCGAGTCCTGGTGGGACCTCTGTGACGAGGGCGGCGTGAGCCTGCGCGAGGCATTCCTCGCCTTCGGACTCGACCCTGCCAAGGTCGGCGACGCCGCCCGCGCGCCCCAGGAGCTCGTCGGCTACCTCGAGGCCCATATCGAACAGGGACCCGTGCTCGAGGAGGAGAACCGTGCCCTCGGCGTCGTCACTGGAATCGCCGGTGCCCGCCGTTTCCTGCTGACGGTCACCGGGGCCGCCGGGCACTCCGGGACCCCGTGGTCCCGCCGCCGAGACGCCCTCGCCGGTGCTGCCGAGTGCATCACGACGATCGAGCGCATCGCCCGCACCGAGGGCCTCACCGCGACGGTCGGCCACCTGAAGGTGTTTCCGGATGCCGTCAACGTCATCCCAGGGAAGGTCGAGTTCAGCCTCGACCTGCGCGCGCCGGACGACGCCGACCGCGACCGGGGCTGGACCCTGATCGAGGCCGCCCTCACCGACATCTGCGCCACCCGCGTCCTCCACCTCGACAGCAACCAGGTGCACGAGGCGGCCGCCGTGGCCTGCGCACCGCGGTTGCGTGCGGCGATTGCGGCCGGCATCCGCTCGACCGAAGCGGTCGCGGCACGGCACGGCGAGGTCGGGTCGGACTCCGGCGCGGAGGCACCGACCGAGCCGGCCCCGCGCGAGCTGCCCTCGATCGCCGGTCACGACGCGATGGCGATCGCCGCGATCACCGACGTCGGCATGCTCTTTGTACGCTGTGCCGGCGGGATCAGCCACCACCCGGACGAGTCGGTGACCGCGGCCGACGTCGCTCTCGCCGTTGACGCTCTCGAAGCCGCCGTCCGAGCCCTCGCTGCAGACTACCCGTCCGTCTCGTCGGCATAACTCCTGCACATTCTGAGGGCTCGCGCAAACAGTCCCTGCGGTGACCCCGTGTCTCCGGGCGTTCGTGTCGGCGGGCCCGGAATTTGCCGGAGTTATGCCTCGGGCACGCCGGGGAGGGTGTCGACGTCGGCGCCCGTCGTGAGGTCGCCGCACTCGACCGGGAGCACGCCGTGGGCGAGCAGATAGGGACGCGCCCCGGTGTCGCCCGTGAGTTGCACCCGCAGCGGTTCCCAGTGCGTGCGCCCGATCAGCACCGGATGCCCCGGTCGGCCGCCGAAAACGGCCTGCCTCAGGCTGTCCGGGGTCACGCCAGCGTCAGCGTCGAGCACCCGCGCCACCGTCGCGGCGTCGAGGTCGGGGACGTCGACGGGAACGACCGCGACGGCGACGGGGTCACCGGCGACGCGGAGCGCCGCCTCGAGCCCCGTGCGAAGGGAGGCCGAGAGCCCCTCGGCCCAGTCGGGGGCGTACGCGACGACCGTCGTCGGGTCGGTCGGGCCCGCCTCGGCGAGCAGCGCTGCGGCCGCGGCACCCTCGGCTCCGAGCACGACGATGACGGGTGAGCAGCCCGCCGCGCGGAGCACGCCGACCGTCCGCACGAGCCACGGAACACCGTCGGCCCCGCGCACGAGCGCCTTCGGCTGCCCGAACCGGGAACCGGCCCCCGCGGCCAGCACAAGCCCCGCGACCGGGGCTTTCCCCGCATCCGCCCGGTCGCGCGCTGCGTCTGTATTCATCATGCCCGCCATCGTATGCGCTGTCGCCACGGGCACTCTAGGCTGGAGCAGGACGAGGAGAACTGCCATGAAGAGGATGTCGACACCTGAGCTTCGCGAGGCGCTCCTGACCTGCCTGGCCGTACCCCGCTGGGTCGATGAGGTCGCGTCGCAGTCGCCGTTCGAGTCGGCGGCCGCCCTGCTCGCTGCCGCCCGTACGGCCGCGACACCGCTCAGCCGTAGCGAGATCGACGAAGCGCTGTCCGCGCACCCGCGGATCGGTGAGACCCCGCGTGGAGACTCGCAGGCCGCGCGGTTCTCTCGCAGCGAGCAGTCCTCAGCGGATGCCGCGGACTCCACCCTCGCCGCGGCGATTGCCGAAGGCAACCGGGCGTACGAGGAACGCTTCGGCCGGGTCTTCCTCATCCGCGCCGCCGGCCGGTCGCGCACCGAGATCCTCGCCGAACTGCACCGGCGCCTCGCGCTCGACGACGCCGCCGAGTTGAAGATCGTCGGCACCGAACTGCGGGACATCGCCCTGCTCCGGCTGGCCACACTCGCCGGAACCGTTGCGGAACGCCTCGCCGCCGAGCGGGCCGCGCGGGCAGGGGCCCCCGACTCGCCTGACTCCGAAGGCCTCGTCGCGAGCGTCGTCGCCGACGTCGTCGCCGCGACGGCGGCCGCCGGCAACACGACAACTCCAGCGGCCGTTTCGGTCGCCGCGACAGACGCCCCGATCGCGACTCCCCGAAGCCGCATCACGACCCACGTGCTCGACGCCGTGTCCGGCCGGCCCGCCGCCGACGTTCCCGTCGAGCTCGAGCAGCGGCTTGAGTCCGGCTGGCACGTGCTCGCGAGCGCCGGCACGGATGCCGACGGCCGGGTCTCCGCGCTCGGCCCGGCCGATCTCCCCGCGGGCCGGTACCGCCTCACCTTCGACACCGGGCGCTACTTCGCCGGCACCGGCCAGGCGACCCTGTACCCCGAGATCTCCGTGACCATCGACCTGAGCGACCCGGCCGCGCACTATCACGTCCCGCTGTTGCTCAGCCCCTTCGCCTACTCGACGTACCGCGGCAGCTGACCCGCGAAGCTGACCACCGCGGCATCCGCGCGGTGCGCTGCCCCGTGCGGCCGACTCGCGGCATCCGCGCGCCACGCTGGCCCGCTCAGCTGGCCTGCGGTACCCGCGCGCTGCGCTGGCCCGTGCGGCTGGCTTGCGGTCGCCGCCGGCCGCGCCGACCGGGCACCGTGACTGCTGCCGCTCCGGACAAATAGTGCCGGAGCGCGGGCAACAGATGTCCGGAGGGGCCACAGTGAGCGGGGCCGACCGCAGGATGAGAGACTGGCGAGGTTGGTGTGTCCTCATGAGTTCGCGCTTGTGGTGATGCGTGCCGAAATCCGGCCCGACCAGTGTTTCAGGGGGTACTCGTGTCCAAGATCCGAGAAAGACTGCCGGTGTCACCGGCCAACACGGTCATCGCGTGCGCCATACTGATCGGCGCCATCATCGCTGCACTTCAGGGCAACGTGGCCGGCGCGTTCGTCCTCCTCGGGGCCGCGGTGTTCTGGATCGGCGTCGCGCGTTATGCCCGCCGTGCCACGTCACGGGACAGGGACCGCATCAGCACCTTCGAATACCGTGACGTTCGCGAACGAGCCCTCGGGAGCCGGGCATTCGCCGGCGTCGGAGTGGTGGCGTTGGCCTGGTCCGGATTCGACGTGATCGCGATGGTCGTGAACGGCCACAACGACGGCACGGCGACCATCCGTTTCCTCGTGCTCGTTGCCGCGTTCTCCATCGCGCTCGCGAATGCCCTCGAGAAGGAGCACCCCGAGCCCTGACCCACGGCATCCGAGTGCCGCCCGGCCACCGCCGGCATCAACAGTTGCCGATGCGGACAACTGTGGCCGGCGCACGGGGAACAGTTGTCCGCAACGGCGACAGTTGCCCGCGGCCGGGGCGGAGTCCGGCCGGCGGGGCGCGCTACTCGGGGGCGAGCACGCGGCGGCCTCGCACGAACACTCCCGTGATCGCGGGCTGGCGGAGCGCGAGCAGCAGGGCGAAGAGGGTCTGGTCCGTGGCCATCCGCTCGTCATCCGCCCGGATGCCACGGTTCAGCACGGTCGCAAGCGGTTCCCAGCGGTCCGGTTCGATGAGCAGGAAGTCGGCGTCCTTGCCCACGTCGAAGTTGCCGAACCGGGCCTCCATGTCGAGGGCGCGGGCGCCCGCGAGGGTGCCGGTGAAGAGCAGCGCGGCCGGGTCGAGCGAGAGCCCGGCGTCGCCCGGCTCCGACAGGTGCACCTTGAAGCAGTCGTTGAGCACCCGCGAGATCAGCCATTCGTCGCCGGCGCCGATGTCCGAGCCGATCGCGACGTTCACGCCGAAGGACTGGGTGCGCAGCCACGGCATCGTGCCGGAGCCGAGGAACTGCTGCGAGGTCGGACAGTGCGCGACCGAGGTGCCGGACTCCGCGAGGCGGGCGAGCTCGGCATCCTCGCAGTGCACCGCGTGGGCGAGGATGCTGCGCCGCCCGAGCAGGCTCGACCCGCCCCGCTTCGACCCCGGCAGAAACAGCCCGTCGTAGGTGTCGAGGTAGGTGTCGACCCCGTACACCGCCTTCACAGCGTCGATCTCGCCGGTGCCGGGCCGGTTGTTCTCGTTGAGGTGTGAGTGGAAGTACACGCCGCGCTCGCGCGCGTCGTCGTAGAGCTCGCCGAGGCCGGCGAGGGTCGTCGGCGTCACCGAGAGACTGAACCGGGGCACGACCGCGACCTGCAGCAGCGCCGTCGCGGGGTCGCCGGTGTCGACGGCGTGCCAGCGGTCGATCTCGGCCCCGATCAGGGTGAGGGCCTCGGCCTCACCGGTCAGGAGAGCGTCGGCAGGGCCCGACCCGACGGTCTGCACCCCGCGCCCACTGACCAGGCGGAGCCCGGCGGCCTGGCTCTCGGCGAAGAGGGCGTCCTGGGCGTGCGGGAAGGCCGACCCGAAAACAAGGGCGCTCGTGGTGCCGGCCGCGACCCGGCGCCGGGTGAAGTCGCGGGCGATGCGCGCCGCGAACTCGGGGTCCCGCAGCCGGGTCTCGGCGGGAAACACGCAGTTGTCGAGCCACTCGAGCAGCTGCCCGCCGCCGTAGGCGTCGGTCGAGTAGGTCTGCGGGTAGTGCAGGTGGGTGTCGACGAAGCCGGGCAGGATGAAGCCGCCGCGGTTGTCGGTCACCGGGTGGTCGCGGAAGCCGGCCGGGAGCTCGGCGAACGGCCCGACCCAGGCGATCCTGCCGTCTGCACCGGTGACGAGGGCGCCGTCGGGCAGGGAGACGAGGTGCTCCCGGGCGTCGGCGACGACCGGGGATCCCGCGATGTGGAAGACGTGGCCGCGATAGACGTGGATGCGCGGCGTGGGAACGGATGACGGGGCTGGGGTGGCCGCAGACGCCGGCGCGGAGGTGCTCATCACAGCCATCGTACGGGCGGACCCGCAACGAACCTGACCACCTAGATCAGCCCGGTGTAGGAGTCCCAGGCGGGACCTGCATCCGCGGCGTCGTCGTGCAGCACGGTCGCCTGGATCAGGCCGTACGGGCGGTCGGCCGCGTGGTAGACCTCGTTGTTGTTGGCCACGCCGAAGGGGGAGAGGTCGTAGAGGAAGTGGTGCTTGTTCGGGGCGGACAGGCGCACCTCGGTGACAACGGGGAACGCCTCGAGCACCGCCCGGCCCATCTCGTAGAGGGTCTGCTGCAGTGCGAGGGAGTGCACGGTCGCGAACTGGCTGACGAGCACCTGCTTGATGCCGGCGTAGGTGGCTTCCCAGTCGACATCCGTCGTCGAAAAACGCCAGCCGGCGGTGAGCGAGGTCGCCATCACCCGGTCGGAGGTCGGCTGCAGGAGCGTGTACGGGTCTTGCATGAAACCGGCGAACTCGGAGCCCGTCGACTTGAGGATCACGAGGTCCTTGAGCCCGCCGATCACCCAGGTGCGCCGGTCCGCGCCCATGCCCTCGACAGTGATCGCCGCGGTGCGCACCTCCTGGCCGCGCCGCACCCAGGTGTGGTTGTGCTCGCTGCCGTCGATGAGCACCCGTTGCCAGGCGAACTCCTCGATCTCGACCCGGGCGGTGTGCACGGGCTCGACCGTGTCGACGAAGTGGGAGGCGAGGTCGAGGCCGTAGCTCTCGATCGAGAGCAGCCCCTTCTCCTTGGCGAAGGAGTACGCGGTCTGCTTCTGGGTATCCGTCGGCAGAACGTTCAGCTGGTCGCCCGCGAGGTGCGCCCGCGCGAAGTCTCCGCGCAGCGCGGTCGACACGCTGATGTCGTGGATCTCGTGCTTCGGCGAGTCGCGGTAGATGCGCACAACCCGGTTTTCCGCTTTGCCATACCGGTTGGGTCCGAGAACGATCGACATCGGGTGGTGCTCCTTCTGGAGGG
>NZ_JASJVI010000032.1:0-38464 GCF_035019865.1 Cryobacterium sp. 10I5 | reverse complement strand
GCCCGCGGGGCCCCCCACCCGGGCCCCGGGCGGGCGGGCCACCCGGCATCGCCCGTGGCTGGGCCGGAACCCGATCGGGCTCCTGCTCAGCGCCCCCTACCTCGTCTTCGTGATCGCCGTCTTCGCGTACCCGCTCGTCTTCGCGGTCTACATGGCCTTCCACGACTACTTCTTCGCCGCCCCCGGCGCCCAGGTCGACCGCCCGTTCGTGGGCCTCGACAACTTCCAGGAGGTGCTCTCCGACCCGGCCGTGATCCGCTCCTTCGGGAACGTCGGCATCTTCCTGCTGATCAACGTGCCGCTCACCGTCGTGCTCTCGCTCGTCCTCGCAACGGCACTCAACAAGGCCGTGCGCGGCCGCACCTTCCTGCGGGTCGCCTACTACGTGCCCTACGTCACCGCGAGCGTCGCGGTCGTCGGCGTGTGGCTCTTCCTCTTCAGCGGCGGCGGCCTCGTCAACCAGATCCTCGGCCCGCTCGCCCCCGACCCGTCCTGGCTGATCAGCCCGACCTGGGCGATGCCCACGATCGCCCTGTTCGTGACCTGGAAGCAGCTCGGCTTCTACATCCTGCTGTACCTCGCCGCGCTGCAGAGCGTGTCCACCGAGCTCTACGAGGCCGCCTCGACAGACGGCGCCGGTGCGATCCGCAAGTTCTTCTCGGTCACGATCCCCGGCGTGCGCCCGGCGACGGTGCTCGTGCTGCTGCTCTCCACCGTGACGGGAGCGAACCTCTTCACCGAGCCGTACCTCCTCACCGGCGGCGGCGGCCCGAACGGGGCGTCGACCTCACCCGTGCTGCTGATGTACCAGAAGGGCATCGAGCAGGGCAACCCCGACACCGCGTCCGCGATCGGCATCATCCTGGTGATCGGCGTGCTCATCCTCGCCTTCATCCAGCGCAAGGTCGCCGGAGGTGACGAATCATGAGCGAGCGCACACCAGGCACGAGCACAGGTACGATCAGCACGCGCGCACCAGGAAGGCGCACGACCAGCGGCATGAGCCGCGGACAGAACATCCTCCGCGGCGTCGTGCTCACCGTCGGAGCCGTGGCGTTCCTGTTCCCGTTCTACTACATGATCGTCGGCTCCCTCCAGAAGTCGCCGGACACCTCCATCGCGGGAGCATTCCCGAACCCCGCCAATCTGACCCTCGAGAACTACGCGGACATCAACAGCCGGGTCAACCTGATGCAGACCCTGCTCAACTCCGGCATCTTCACCGGCGGCGTGATCCTCGGCACCCTGGTCTTCGGGGTGCTCGTCGGCTACGCGCTCGCCCAGCTGCAGTGGCGCGGCCGCGGGATCACCTTCGCGCTCGTGTTGCTCGTGCAGGTCGTTCCGTTCCAGCTCCTGATGATCCCGCTCTACGTGATGATCGCGCGGGACTACGGCCTCGCCGACAACTACCTCGGGATGATCCTGCCGTTCGCGATCAACTCGACGGCGGTGATCATCTTCCGGCAGTACTTCCTGCAGGTCCCCCGCGAGCTCTTCGACGCGGCCAGGATCGATGGGGCAGGCGAGGTCGTGCTCCTCTGGCGGATCGCCCTCCCGCTCGTGCGCCCGGCCCTGCTCACCGTCGTGCTGCTGACCTTCATCGGCCCGTGGAACGAATTCCTCTGGCCGTTCCTGGTCACCAAGCAGGCCTCGATGCAGCCGCTCGCGGTAGCCCTCGCCAACTACATCAGCACCGTCGCGGCCTCCGCGGCGAATCCCTTCGGAGCGGTCCTCGCCGGCGCCTGCGTGCTCGCCGGCCCGGCCGTCATCCTCTTCATCCTCTTCCAACGACACTTCGTCTCGACCGACATCGGTTCAGGCGTGAAAGGCTAGTCATGCGCGATTCCACTGCAGCATCCCCCATCCGTTCGTCCGCCCCCTCCCCGGGGAACATTCCGCACGCCGCCGCCCCGCAGCGGATGCCCGGCGCGGCATTCCCGTATCGCCTCACCCGGATGGGCGTCGTCATGACGCCGGAACCGGGCAATGCGCAAGAGGCGGAGGGCGTGCTCAACCCCGGCTCCGGGCACACGCCAGACGGCACCCTGTACCTGCTGCCGCGCCTCGTCGCGACCGGCAACGTCTCCCGGGTCGGACTCGCCCGCGTCGTCATCACCGACGGAGTGCCGACGGGCGTCGAGCGCGAGGGAGTCGTACTCGAACCCGACCAGGGCTGGGAACGCGGCGCCCACAATGCCGGCGTCGAAGACCCGCGCGTCACCTTCGTCCCGCGGCTCGGCCTGCACGTGATGACCTACGTCGCCTACGGGCCGCTCGGCCCG
Source organism: Cryobacterium sp. 10I5 (assembly GCF_035019865.1). Lineage (NCBI taxonomy): Bacteria > Bacillati > Actinomycetota > Actinomycetes > Micrococcales > Microbacteriaceae > Cryobacterium > Cryobacterium sp. 10I5. The sequence continues at coordinate 36,182 of NZ_JASJVI010000032.1, read as the reverse complement.
CGCACGGCCCTCGCGGTCTCCTCCGACCTCCGCAGCTGGCGCAGGCTCGGCCCGGTGCTCTTCGCCTTCGACGAAGCCCTGGACATGGACCTCAACCTCTTCCACAACAAGGACACCGTCTTCTTCCCCGAGCCCGTCACCGGCCCGAATGGTGTGGAGTCCTTCGCGGTGCTGCACCGCCCGATGTGGGACCTCGGCGAGGTCAAGCCGGGTGAAGGCATCCGCGTGCCCGCCGGGGTCACCGACACCAGGCAGAGCATCTGGATCAGCTACGTGCCGGTCGAGGACGTGCTCGCCGACGTGACGAAGCTCGCGTTCTGGAGCGGCCACCGCTTCCTCGCCGGGCCCGAGTTCGCCTTCGAGGAACTCAAGATCGGCGGCGGCCCCGCTCCGTTGCGGGTACCGGAGGGCTGGCTGCTGCTGCACCACGGCGTCACGGGCGTGATCGACGGCGCGTTCTCGCAGCAGCAGAAGGTGAACTACGCGGCGGGGGCGATGATCCTCGACGCGGACGACCCGACCATCATCCTGCAACGCACGAGCGAACCGCTCCTGAAGGCCGAAACGCCGGACGAGCTCAGCGGCATCGTGCCCAACGTGGTCTTCCCGACCGCGATCGAGGAGATCGACGGCCAGAAGTACGTCTTCTACGGGATGGCCGACTCGAAGATCGGCGTCGCCCGCCTGGACCGCACCACCCTGGACCCGACTGACGGATAGTTCCGGAACCCCTCGTTCGGAACATCCGCCCAGTTGCGGAAAGAGCACCTTCGTCGACTCGGCGAAGGTGCTCTTTCCGTGATTCACGGGTGGATGCCGCGAACCGGGCCCCGAGAGACCCGCCCGGCCCGTCAGGTCGCAAGCTCGTCCAGGAGCCCGACGATGGCGACCAGGGCCGCAGCCTCATCGCTTCCGTCGGCGAGGATCTCGATCTCCGCACCCCGCTCGACGCCGAGTGCCAGGATCGCGACGATGCTGCCGAGGCTCGCGGTCCGGGCGCCGTGCTTCAGGAAGAGGCTGCTCTCGAATCGGCCGGCCTCCCGGTGCAACCCGTGCGCGATCGCCGCGTGGATCCCCTGCGGGTTGCGCACCGTCGCGCTCACTGACCTCATGACCGATCGTCCTAGTCTTCGATGGTGATGACGCTGCCGACGCTCAGCTTCGGCGGCGTGGCCGTCTCCACATAGACGGACCCGTGCATTTTCGCGTTCGTCGCCCCGTTGAAGACGACCGTGATGTGGCCGAGCCCGTCGAGGTTCTGCCGGGCGACCTCCCCGACGGCGGTGATCGTGTATGACTCGTCGTCGAGGCGGAGCGACTGACCGGCGACGATGGCGCCCGTCGACGCCGTGACGTCGACGATGTAGCAATAGTCCTTGAGCGCGTCCGGTGCGCCCTGCCCGAACAGGATGAACATTCCCTCGTCAAGGAAGGAGTCGACGGCGTCACCGATTTCCCCGACGACGGTGTGATAGATGACTGGCATGACGACTTCTTTCGGTTGTGCGAACGGATGCTGTTTCGTGAGCCGGCGGGGCCCCGCAGGTGCGGGACCCCGCTGCGATGATTCTTAGACGTAGAGCCCGATGCTGGCCAGCCAGGCCAGGGCGACCCGGGGTGCTCCGGTGAAGAAGCGGGAGTACAGCACGGACGGGACGCCGACTTCCACGGTTTCGGGTTCCGCTTCGGCCAGTCCGAGGCCGACCGGGATGAAGTCGCAGGCGTTCTGGGTGTTGATGGCGAAGAGCGCGGGGAGGGCGAGGCTCGGGGAAATGTTGCCCTTGCCGATCTCGACGCCGATCAGGGTGCCGATGACCTGCCCGATGACGCCGCCGGGGCCGAGCAACGGCGACAGGAACGGCAGCGAGCAGATGAAGCCGAGCAGGATCAGGCCCAGGCCGCTGCCGGCGAGGGGGGCGAGGAAACCGGAGAACCAGTTTCCGAACCCAGAGCCCTGGATGATCCCGATCAGCATCGCGACGAAGGCCATGAAGGGAATGATCGTGTTGATCATGGTCTGCACGGAGTCACGCGCGGCCTGGTAGAAGGTGTTGACCACCTTGCCTGCGCCGAGGCCGATCTTCTGCACGAACGACTGATTCGGTCGCTGGGCGAGGGTCTCCGAGATCTTCTTGTCCGTCGAGTAGGTGTAGGTGCGCGCCGCGGGCTCAGCGCCGACCTCCGGGGCGGCTTCGTTCGTCGCCGAGAGGCTTCGCACCTGCGCCGGGCCGACCGCGGAGACGTAGATGTCTTCCTTGATGTACTGCATCAGGGGGCCTGAGCGGCCGGTCGGCATGATGTTGATCGTCGGAATGTGCTTCTTCGGATAGATCCCGCAGCGCAGCGTCCCACCGCAGTCGATGACGACCGCGAAGGTCTCGTCGTCCGGCACCGAGGTCTTGAAACCGTTGACGGGGATGGCCCCGGTCAGTTCCACGATCTTGTCGACAACGTCGGGCTTCGCCCCGCCGCCGGTGATGTATACGAGCTTGTTCTTGGTTTCGGTGGGGGTGACCGTGAGCGGGCCGCCGAACCCGCCGCTGCCCTTGGTAATCACGACTCCGTGATATTCGACCATGATCGTTCTTCCTAACCCATCGCCATGACGGAACTATCTTGCGTGCGGACTGTCTTGCTGAGGATGACGCCCTGCTGCTTCATCACGATCGCCGTGGTGAGGTCGGTGACCCAGCCGCAGAGGAAGTTGAGCACGAGGCCGACCAGGAGATAACGGATCGCGAGCGGTCCGGCATCGAGGCCGAGCTTCTGCACACCGGCGGCGACGCCGAGCCAGATGAACAGTTCACCCGGGTTGATGTGCGGGAAAATGCCGTTGCTGGTGTGGCAGAAGAATGCTGCACTCGCGAAATAGCTGGGCTTGTAGCGCTCCGGCATGAAACGCCCGAGCGAGTGCACCATCGGGTTGGCCAGGAGGAACGACCCGACGAAGGGAAGCACCATGTACCGCATCAGCGGGTTGCCGCCGGCCTTGCTCGCGAACCGGTTGACCCGGTCCTCTCCGATCAGCCGGATCAGTGAGTTCATTGCGACGAGCAGCAGTAGCACCACCGGAACGATCGTCTGCATCCAGCTGATGAACGTGGCTGCGCCGGTTTGGAACAGCCCGATGAAAAGCTGTGCGCCTTGCACGAGGAATCCAAGAATATCCACAGCTCACTCCTTTCTTTTCGTGAAGAGGGACGAGACCCGGGTCGCCAGTTTGCCCAATGGGCTCTCCGGTTCCGCGACTGTCCCCCCTGCCATGATCGTGATGTAGTTCTCACGTGCGTTGTCGGTCGCCTTGCGGACGCTTTTCGGCTGCTGCCGACAGTCGTTCGCGGAGGTCGTCCGAATGTTCTTGCCCTCGAAGCCGGGAAGGACCCGGAACTTCGAGAAGACGGTGACGCCGGAGATCCTCCGGCTGTCCAGGATGTCGCCGGCGTCGTCGACGCAATGCATCACGATCGCACCGGAGGAGAACGCCCCCTTCTTGATTCCGATCGCGACCTTGCCCTTGCGCCGCAGCTCGCCGTATGCCGAGGTGAAGCTCTTCATCTGCACCCAGGCGAACGCCATCTGCAGTACGTAGGCGGCGGCAAGCGCCACCAGGATCGGCCAGAAATTCATCGCGGCTCTCCGTCCGGTTTGTGACTCAGGGATGGCGTTCTCGCCATGTGGAAGAAGAACTCCTCGTAGCTCGCGAGCTGCGAGATCAGGTCGAGTTCGGCGTGATCGCCGGCGAGGCGGATGACCTCGTCATAGATCCTGACGAGGAGGGTGTCGTCATAGTCGGTCTTGGCCGGCAGGGCCAGCAGGAAGATGACCCGTTCCCCCGGTTCACCGCTCGCGCGGGGAACGACGCCCAGGGCGAAGACGACGCGGTTGCCGAGCGCGTTCCCCAGGTGCGGAAACCCCACGTAATCGTCGAGCAGCATCGTCGATTGCGCCTCGCGGTCGTCGAGGCGGTCCTGGAATCCCGCGTCCACGACGCCCTCGGCGAGGAGCCGGCCGACCATGAACGCGGTGTTCTCCAGATAGCTCTTCTCCGGTGGGAGGCGAAAGAAGCGGGTTCGGTCGAGCAGGGAGACCAGGATGCTGTCGGCACCGGCGGCGAGGGAAACGTCGACGTCCGTGTCGTAGCGGAGCCGGGTGAGCCTGCCGAGGATTTCCCGGTTGTCGAAGAATTCGCTGAGTTCGATGATGGGGGTGCTCGTCACGAGTTCCGACCAGGCCGTGGTCACGACGAGGTCGAAGCCGTCGAGGACCGTGGGCACGGCCGCGTCGAGCGCGAGGATCTGAAACTCGGTCTTGCCGGACATGACCTTCTGGAGCTGGACCTGGATCAGCCGGGCCGAGACGATTCCGGCGGTCGAGACGATGGCGACCCGGTAACGCGGCTCACGGTGGACCTGCTGTTCTTCGAGGAAGACCTGGAAGTAGGAGGCGATGAATCCGAGTTCATCGTCGACGACGCTCAGGCTGGTCTCCTGTTCGATGACCCGCCGGGCGATCCTGGCCATCAGGAACGCGACCGGGTACTCGCGCTCGATGTCGCCGAGGGAGACGTCCTTCACGTACACCTGGTATTTCATCCGGTTCTGCATGAAGGTGATGTGGTGCACGAACTCCTTCAGGAGCGCGTTGGCCGGCACATGGAGGTCCATCTCCGCGTCGATCCGGTCCAGGATCTTCTGGACGAGCAGCTCGTTCTCGGTTCCGGAGGGAAACTGTTCGAGGGCGCGCGAGTCCGTGGGGGTGCGCATGCCGGCGATCGGGAGTGCGAGGAAGATCGATTCGCCGGACGGTATCGACATCTGGATCCTCCGGCCGACGGCGTTGACGACCCTGTCGGCGAGCGTGAACGCCGGCGTGGTCGTGAGGGCCAGGTATCGTCCGGGCAGTGCGGTCAGCCCGTGCTCGGTGAGCACGCGGTCGATCATCACGGTGAACCAGCGCGTGAGCGATTCTGTCGTGGCGCCGTCCAGATGGTAGTCCGCCGCGGCATCCTCGATGATCTCGACGAACTCGTCATCGAGGGGGTAGTCGGCGTAGACGGCTTCGAACATGTTCTCGAGCACGAAGAGCCTCACCTGCAGTTCGTCGCCGACGAGCTCGATCCCGACGTTGGGGATCCCGGTGATCCGCAGCGCGTACGGGGCCAGGTGTGCCTTGAGCCTGCCGAGGTCTCCGATGACCGTGCTCCTGCCGACGCTCATCTCCTCGACGAGGTCGTCGATAAGGAGGGGGCCCGACTGCTGGACGAGCCGGCGGAAGATATAGCCGTGCCGGTTGGACGGCAGGTTGAACGAATCGATCCGCTCGAAAAGCTCCTCGCGGATGCGGGAGAACCCGTCGCTGTCGATGATGAAGAGGCGATACCGGCCGGTGTCCAGTTCGATCGTCGCCGCTCCGGCGAGCGAGCGGTTGAGGTCGCGGATGTCGTTCATGATCGTCTTCGGGCCGACGCCGAAACGGCGGGCGAGAGAATCGTTCGATGCCGAGAGGCGGGTTTCCAGGTACCGGATGATGTGCGCCGGCCTGCTGAGTGTGCGACGGTTGTCCACGTTGACCTTCCGTCCAGGGGGAATTCAGCCCCTGGACTTTCCTCCGCTGATGTTGACGGTGGTGCCGGTGATGTAGGAGGCCCGGTCAGAGACCAGGTAGACAACGAGATTGGCGATATCGCTGAGTTTCCCGGGTCGTCCCAGCGGGATGACCTTCGAGTAGTCGGTCGTGAGTTGTTCGGGTTTGACGCCGCGCGTATAGGCGAGTGCCTCGTTATAGGCCGGCGACGTCAGCCCGGTCGGTTCGTTGATGCCGGGGGCGACGCCCACGACCCGGATGTTCTGCGCACCCAGTTCTTTCGCCCACGACCTGGTGAAGCCGTTGAGTGCGCTCTTGGTGGCCGAGTAGCAGCTCTGGCCGGTCGATCCCTCCATCCCTGCTTCGGAGGTGATGTTCACGATCGTACCTCCGCCGTTCCTCAGCAGGGCCTTGGTCGCTGCCTGGGTCGCGAGGTAGGCGCCTTTGACGTTGACGCCGAACATCAGGTCGAAGTCGTGTTCGTTGAGCTCGTACTCCGGGCGTTCCTGCTTGCCGTCGACGAGCATCCGTGGCATGTTGATGCCCGCGTTGTTGACGAGCGCGTCGAGGTGGCCGTATTCCGCGACGACCGTTGCGACCATGTCGCTGACGCTCGCTGCGTTCGTCACGTCGCACGCGACGTTGAGGATGCCGGTCGCGGGGTCGATTCCGGTTGTGACACTGAGGTCGCTCACGGCGACCTTCGCGCCCACCCGGACGAGTTCCGCGCTGATGTCCCTGCCGATGCCGGAGGCGCCGCCCGTGACGATGACGACTCTTCCTTCGAGTCCGAGCCAGGTGTTCGGCATGTATGTCTCCCTTGATCGCGTATCTGCTGTGCTGCGTTCTTGGGTTGAACACTATGGGCGGCCTCGCCACAAATTAATACGGCCTTTTTCCGGCAAGAGGAAAGCCGCCGCCCGCGGGTCATCGGGGCGTCACGATGCGTTCCGGTGCACGGCGCTTGAGTTACGGAAAGAGCACCTTCGTCGACTCGACGAAGGTGCTCTTTCCCTAACTCAGGCGCGGATGCCGTGGCTACACGGGCGGCAGTGGCGGGTGCGGGAAGGGTGACGCGGTCGGGGTCGGCGTGGGCGTCGGTGTTGCTGTCGGCGTCGGCGTCGCTCCAGCGGGGGGTCGCAACAGGCCGAGGGCCGCCTTGAGGTGTGCTTCTGCCGCCTCGGCGTCCTCGTCGGTGAGGCTCCCGTTTCGACTTGCGGAGAGGTTCGCCTCGATGACCGCGCGAAGGACCTCGTCGCGTTGGATCTTGACGCCGCGCGGGGCGTCGACGCCGATGCGGATGCTGTCGCCGCGCACATCGAGGACGGTGATGACGATGTCATCGCCGATGAGGATTTTCTCCCCCGGCTTGCGCGTGAGAACCAGCATCATGCCAGCCTAGCGCGGGCATCGGGCGCGTCAGGGAGGCGGGCTGCGGGACGTCCGAGCGTCGCGGAGACCGCGGGCACCCCGTCGACCCAGCCGATCGGAATGCCCAGTTCATCGACGGTTTCCGGAGATGATGTCGTCGTGGATCCGACGACGGCGACCGCGTCGATCGCGAGCACGGCGGCGACCAGTCCGACCCAGGAGACCGTGTCAGAGGGCTTGCGGCCGGCATCCACCACGACCCAGGTCTGGTCGGCGCCGACCATCAGCAGGTCGCCGCCGAGGTATTCGCGGTCCCCCGGGGTCTCTCCGATACCGAAGGCGAGGAAGCAGGTGCGCCCGCGGGCGACTCCCCCGGCGCGCGCAGCGAGGGCGGAGCGCCGGTCATCGACCCGACGAGCGCCCTCGGACACCACGGAGCCGGCCACGAGTACCTCGGCGGCCCCGTCCATCGCGGCCATCATCCCGGCGATGCGAAGGGTCTCCGCCGGTGAGCCGACGAGGACGATGAGGTCGCCGGGGCGCGTCAACGCCCGCGGCACTGCGCCCTGTCCCGCGTGTCGCGGCACCGGATGCCCGGCACGGGCCGACAGGGCCGCCGGCCGCCGGTACGTCCCCGCGTCCCACGGCGCACCGGCCTCGGTCACGAAGCCGGACGGCCCCGGTTCGCCGACGGGCCCGGGCAAGCCTTCGGAAGTTCGCTCGGGAACCGGCTCGGACACGGCGAACGTGAGTTCGTCCATCAGCTGGGCGAAGCCCGCGGAGCCGGTCGAGAGCAGCGGGGTCTGGATGGAGGCTCGGGGGCTCCCGAGGGCTCCCGGATCATCGGCCCCGTCGGCGTCCTCGAGAAGGGCGAGTATCCCGAGCCGCGCCGCGCGTCCGGGCAGCGCGGTCCCGGTCCCGTCACCGTCGCCTTGTTCGTCGCGCTCGAGTGGCACCATCCGCACCGGCTGGGCGTGCGCGGCCCGGCGGCGGCGCTCGGGCACCTCGACCGTGACCTCGTAGTGGCGGCGGGCGAAGAAGCCGCGGATGCCGCCGACCGTGACCCGTTCGGCGGAGACGATGCGGGCATCCGCCCCGTGTTCGGCGAGGATGCGTGCCTTGAGTTCAGGAAGCGTCGGACCGTCAAGCTGAAATCGTTTCGGTTCCACGGACCACCCCCACGGTCTCGATGGCGACGTTCGCGGAGGTGACCTCGAGGTAGGACAGCACCGGGAGCCCGCCGGTCTGCGCGGAGACGAGCCGGTGGATCGCCGGGCGGAGGGCAGGGGCGCAGACGAGCACGGCGGTCAGCCCGCTCGCCTCCACGGTTGCGAGCGAGGCCTTCAGCGAGCCCAGGATCGCGTCGATCCTTGCGGGTTCGAGCATGATCTGGGTGCCCTGCTCCGAGGCGCGCATGCCTTCGAGCAGGGACTGCTCGAGGCCGGGCTCGATCATGATCACGCGGAGCAGTCCGTCGTCGAGGTACTGGGCGGCCAACGCCGGGCCGAGGCCCTGCCTGGCGGCCTCGATCAGTCCCTCCGGGTCGGTCGATGCCTTCGCCCGGAGCGAGAGCGCTTCGTAGATCCGGGAGAGGTCGTTGATCGGAATCTGCTCCATCAGGAGGCCCTGAAGCACCCGCTGCACCTCGGCGAGGGACAGCATGCCGGGGATCAGGTCGTCGACGGCGGCCGGGTTGACCTGCTTGACGCCGTCGGTCAGCACGCGCACGTCCTCCCGGGTGAGCAGCCGCGCCGCATTCCCGGTGACGATCGAGGAGAGGTGGGTCACGAGCACGGAGACCCGGTCGATGACGGTCGCCCCGGCCATCTCCGCACTGTGCCGCATCTCGCTCGGCACCCATTTGCCGGCGAGGCCGAAGACCGGCTCGACGGTCGCGGTGCCCGGCAGGCCTTCGAGGTTGTCACCGAGGGCGAGCACCTTGCCGGACGGCGCGAGCCCGCGGCCGGCCTCGACACCCGCGATGCGGATGACGTAGGTCGCAGAGGGCAATTCGACGCTGTCGCGGGTGCGGACCGGAGGAACGACGACTCCGAGGTCGATCGCGATCTTGCGGCGGAGGGCGCGCACCCGGGCGAGCAGGTCGTCCTGGGCTCCGGAGACGAGGTCGACGAGGTCAGAGGCGAGCAGGATCTCGAGGGCGTGCACCCGCATCGACTCGATCAGGTCCTCCGGCGTGTCCGAGCGCACGGGGGCCCGTTCGGCGAGGGCGGCGGACTCCTGCCTGACCTGCTCCCGTGCCTCGCTCGCCTTGATCCGCTGGGCGACGAGAAGCAGGCTCGCCCCGGCGACCACGAACGGGAGGATCGGCATGCCCGGGATGAGCGCCATCAGCAGAGCCGCGCCGCCGGCGATCATGAGCGCGTTGCGGGACTGGGTGAGCTGCGCCGACGCGGTGGCCCCGATGTCGGACTCGGCGTTGGACCGGGTCACGATCATGCCGGTCGAGACGGCCATCAGCAGCGCCGGGATCTGGGTGACGAGCCCGTCACCGATGGTCAGCAGCGAATACGTGCTCATCGCATCCGTGATCGACATACCGCGCTGGATCATGCCGATGCCGATGCCGCCGACGAGGTTGATGATGATGATGATGATTCCGGCGATCGCGTCACCCTTGACGAACTTCGAGGCGCCGTCCATCGCGCCGTAGAAGTCGGCCTCCGCGGAGACCTCCGCCCGGCGTTCCCTGGCCTGGGTGTCGGTGATCAGGCCGGCGTTGAGGTCGGCGTCGATCGCCATCTGCTTGCCGGGCATGGCGTCGAGGGTGAACCGGGCGCCCACCTCGGCGACCCGCTCGGCGCCCTTGGTGACTACGACGAACTGGATCACGACGAGGATCAGGAAGATGACGGCGCCGATGATGATCGACCCGCCGACGGCGACCTGGCCGAACGAGGCGATCACCTGTCCTGCGTAGCCGTCGCCGAGCACCAGGCGGGTGGATGCGACGTTGAGGCCGAGCCGGAACAGGGTCGCCACGAGGAGGAGGGACGGGAACACCGAGAAGTCGAGCGGCTTCTTGACGAACATGGTCGTGAGGAGCACCACGAGGCCGAGCAGGATGTTGACGATGATCAGCATGTCGAGCAGCACGGCGGGGACCGGCACGACGAGGAGCAGGATGATGCCGACCACGCCGATCGGGACGGCGAGCCTGGCGAGGGTGGTCTTCATCGGGAACCTCCGGTGGAGTGAGCGGCGGAGTGGGAGGCAGAGTCGGCGGCGGAGCGGGAGGGGGCGCGCGCGGCCGGGACGGCTCCGGCTCCGGCGAATGCCGTCGGAATGGCGTGGGCGGACGGCGTGAGGGTGTGTACTCCGGCGTCCTCGCCGTAGCCCGTCGTGTCGCCGGAGCCGGAGGCCCCGCCGCGGGTCTTGAGCGCGAGCACGAACGCGAGCACGCGGGCGACGGCGTTGTAGAGCTCGACCGGGATCTCGTCGCCGAGCTTGCAGGCGCTGTGGAGTGCACGGGCGAGCGGGATGTCGCGCACGATCGGCACCCCGTCGCTCGCCGCCTGCTCGCGGATGCGCAGGGCGATGACGCCTGCCCCCGTCGCGACGACCCTCGGAGCGGACTTGCCCGGCTCGTAGCGGAGGGCGACGGCGAAGTGGGTCGGGTTGACGAGCACGACGTCGGCGGTCGACACGGATGCGATCATCCGGTTCCGGCTCATGGCGAGCTGCCGGGAGCGGCGCTGCGACTTGATCCGGGGGTCGCCTTCGGAACTCTTGTTCTCGTCGGTGACCTCTTTCTTGGTCATCCGGGTGCGTTTGCGGTTGCGGCGCATCACCACGAAGACGTCGGCGGCGGCGAGCACAAGGCCGGAGACGACGGCCGCCTGCACGAGCGAGCCTGCGCCTCCCCCTGCCGCGTCAATCAGGGCGGCGACCGGGAGACCGCCCGCGGTCATCAGGATCGGGGCGAGCCCCTGGATCACCAGGGTCAACACGACACCGACCGCCGCGGTCTTCAGCAGTGCCTTGACACCCTGCCAGACCGCCTGGCCGCCGAAGGTGCGGCCGAGCCCGGTGACGAGGTTGAACTGGTCGTACTTGCCCTCGAGTTTCTTGAGGTGCACGCCGCCCTGGGCAGCTGCGCCGATGAGGACGACGGCGAACACGGTCGCGAGCATCGGGGTCAGGGTTCCGGCCAGAGAGGAGAACGCGTCCCCCATGAGTTGTTCGGCGAGTTCGGGGCTCGGATTCGCGACGATCGCGTGCAGCGCGTCGAGCTGGCTGGCGCCGGCCTGGGAACCGAGGCTGATCGTGACCGGCGCGAGGGCGGCGGCGGCGCCGATGCCGATCCACGCGGTGAGGTCCTGCGACTTGGAGAGCTGGCCCTTGGCGCGGACCTCCTTCATCCGCTTGTCGGTGGCCTGCTCGGTCTTTTCGCCGGAGTCCGACATCTACTTCACCCCGAGCATGGTTGTCACGGCGGTGTCGGTGAGGGCGGACACGATGCGAGGGAGCGCGACGAAGGCGCTCGCGCCGAGGGTGAGGGTGATCAGGATCTTGAGCGGGAAGCCGAGGGCGAAGGCGTTGAGCGCGGGCGCGACCCGGGTGAGCAGGCCGAGGCCGGCATCCGCCAGGAAGAGCACGACAATGAGCGGGCCGGCGATCTGCACGGCGGAGAGCAGCAACTGGCCGACGGCGTTCGTCGCGGCCTGGACCGGGGCGGCGAGGTCCATTCCGCCGCCGATCGGGATGGCCGTGAAGCTCCGGGCCAGGCCTCCGATGATGAGCTGGTAGCCGCCGGAGGCGAAGAGGAGTGCGATGGCGGTCATCTGGTAGAGCCGGGTGAACATGGCGCCGTTGACCATCGCCTGCGGGTCGAAGCCCTGGGCGAGCTGGAATCCGCCGAACTGGTCGATCAGGTTGCCCGCCGATTGCACGGCGGAGAACACGATCAGAACGAGAAAGCCGAGCATGCCGCCGACGACGATTTCGAGCAGGAGCGCGAGGATGAAGCCGCCGGTGTCCGGGGACACGTAGCCGGGGGTGACGACGGGCGAAACGGCGAGGGCGAGCCCGAGGGAGAGCATGCCCTTGATCCGGAGCGGGAACGCGTTGTAGGAGAACGGCGGAGCGATCACGAGGAAGGCGATCAGTCGCACCCCGGCGAGCATGACGGCCTCGATCCAGGTGAAGTCGAGGGTGATGTTCATCAGCCGCCGCCGATGAGGGTCGGGATCTTGTCGAAGAGGGCTGTCGTGAACGAGACGATCTCGGAGATCATCCAGTGCCCGCAGATGAGCAGGGCAATGCAGACGGCGATCGCCTTGGGCACGAAGGAGAGCGTCACCTCCTGGATCTGCGTGATCGATTGCAGCAGGGAAATGGCGAAACCGACGACGAGCGCGGTGATCAGGATCGGCGCGGAGAGCTTGCCCGCGACGATGATCGCCTGCATGCCGATGTCGAGAATGGCGTTGGAATCCATCAGCCACCCCGATAACTCGTGATGAGGGTTGTGATGATCAGTCCCCAGCCGTCGACGAGCACGAACAGCAGGATCTTGAACGGGAGCGAGATCATCACCGGCGGCAGCATCATCATGCCCATCGACATCAGTGCCGCGGAGACGACGATGTCGATGACGAGGAACGGGATGAAGATGACGAAGCCGATGATGAACGCCGCCCGCAGCTCGGAGATCATGAACGCCGGGATCAGGGTGAGGAGGGACACCGCGTCGCGGCTCACCGGGTTGGCCTGGTCGGCGGCCCTGGTCATCAGGGCGAGGTCTTCCTCGCGGGTGTGAGCGAGCATGAAGGTGCGCAGCGGCGCCGAGCCGATCGTGACCGCGTCATCGAAGGAGAGCGTGCCGTTCAGGTAGGGCTGCAGGGCGTGGTCGTTGATGTCGGTCAGCACGGGCGCCATGATGAACAGCGACAGGAACAGGGCGAGTCCCGCGAGCACCTGGTTCGGTGGGATCGACGGGAGCGCGAGGGCGTTGCGCGTCATCGCGAGCACCACGAAGATCTTGGTGAAGCTCGTCATCATCAGCAGGAGCGCCGGGGCGACCGACAGCAGGGTGATCCCGATCAGGGTCACGATCGCCGAAGACGGCGACCCGTCCGGGCCGTTGATGTCGACGCTGAGGCCGGTGCCTGTCGCGGGCGTCGGGGTGCTCGGCGCCACCGGGTCCACAGGGGCGACCGGGGCGAGCGTCGCCGCGTGGCCCGCGCTCGTGGCGAGCAGCACGATGGACAGGACGATGATGAGCACGAGTGCCGCGATCACGAGGAGCCTGGTGGAGCGCACCAGGTCCGCACGGCGGAGGGCGTCGGAGCGCGAGGCACGGAGCCCGGGCGGGCCGGGGCGCAGGGCGCGGGTGTTCACCGTCCCTGCCGGAGTGCCGCGGCAGTCTGCTGCCACGTCGCCGGCGAGAGGATCGATCCGGCGAGGCGGTTCGGCCGGGAGCTCGAGCCCGGTCCCGACTCGGCGCGCACGGCCGACTCTGCGGCGCGGGTGCCCCGGTCGTGCCGGGGCCGGAAAGTGAGCGGGGCGGGAAGCACCTCGTCATCGGCCGCGACGCTCGCCGCGGGCTCGTACGCGCCCGCGGTAGCCGTCGCGGTGATCCCTGCGGAGAGTCTCGTCGTCGTGTCCGCGTCCGCCGCGTGCAGTGTGGTGGCGAAGCTCTCCGCCGGGCTCGGCGCGTCGTGCAGCACGGTGACCGACTGCTCGGTCACGCCGAGCACGAAGCGCCGGCCCTCGACGTCGACGACGACGACGGATGCCTTCTGGCCGAGCCCCTGCCGGCCGACGACCGACACGAGGCTGGCCTTCGGGCCGCGACGGGTGCCCTTCTGCATGCGGCGCTGGAGGACCCAGAGGAGTCCGACGACAACAGCGAGGGAGAGCGCGACGCGGAGGGCGACGAGAAGGGTGTCCACCTAGCTCAGGCTTTCGGCGACATCGAGGATCTGGGTGATCCGCACGGCGTAGTCCTGGTCGACGACGACGATCTCGCCGTGGGCGATCAGGCGGCCGTTCAGGAGGATGTCCGCAGGGGCTCCCGCGGAACGGTCGAGCTCGATCACGGCGCCGGGTTCGAGGGCGAGCACGTCGCGCACGGACATCCGGGTGCGGCCGATCTCAACGGTCAGGGCCATTTCGACGCTGTTGATCCGACCGAGCTTGCCGGCGACGGACGGTCGGTCGGCGCGCGGGATGCCGGAGCCTGCGCCGTTCTCACGAAGGCGGATCGCGAACCAGGCGCTCACGACGCCCTCGCTCGCGAGCTCGAAAACGCTCGTGTCGGCATCCGCGAACAGGGCCGTGACGTCTTCGAGGCGGGAGGCGCCGAGCACGCCGATGCCGAGCACCGTCGCGGCGCTGTCGAGGGCCGGCCGCAGGACGTCGAGGCTCGAGAAGGCGCCGTTGCCGGCTGCGGCGTCGAGCGAGTGCGGGTCGGTCAGGACGATCGCGAGGTCGGCGCTCGTGACGCCGACGAAGGATGCGACGACGCCGGCGCCGAGGCGTCCGGCAAGGGCTCCTCCGGAGCACGGGGTCGCCTGCAGGCGGGTGGGCGTTGGCAGGACCGTGAGCAGGGCCTCGACGAGATTGCGGATGGTGGTCGTGGCAGGGCTCATGGGGACAGTTCCTCGGTGTCGGTGACGATGCAGGCCAGGCGGGAGCCGTTGGATCCGACGGCGGCCCTGGCCAGGGTGCGCCCGTCGACGACGAGGTCGAGCGGGCGATGCCTGGAGTGCGGGACGGGCAACAGGTCACCGACGGCAAGGCCGAGGATGACGCTGGGAAGCACCCGGATCGGGCTGAGCTGCAGGGACAGGTCGACGGGAACCCAGGCGAGCTGGGCGTGCAGTTTCTCCTGCTGTTCCTCGGCGGTGATGACCGGGATCGACTCCCCGAGTTGGGGAAGCAGGGTCTCGGCGGGCAGCGCAAGAGTGGCGGTCGAGGTGGTCTCACCGACCCGCATCGAGAACGTCGCGACGATGACGAGGTCGCTCGTGGCCGCGGCCTGGGCGAACTGGGAGTTGTACTGGATGCCGCCGAAGGAGATGGGCAGGACGAGCAGCGTTCCCAGGGAGTACCGCAGGTCCTCGAGGGCATCCTCCATCAGGCGCCGCACGAGGGCGAGCTCGATCTGGGTGAAGGTGCGCTCGGGAAGCAGAGGAACCTCGCTGCCGCCGAGCATGTGGCTCACCCAGGACAGGGCCGCCGCGGTCGGGAACTGGATCACGGCCTTGGCTGTCAGGCTTCCGATCGGGCACAGCACCATCGCGGTCGACGACGGCAAGGAGCTCGCGTATTCGTCGTAGCTGCGCATCAGGACGTGTTCGCAGGTCACCTGGGACATCACGCGAACCTTGGCGGTCAGCTGGGTGCCCCACTGACGGGCGAAGGTCTCGAAGGCGAGTTCAAGAACGCGCGAGTGTTCGCGCGCGAGGGTCGTCGGACGACGGAAGTCGTACACCTCGACCGGGCGTGCGGGCGCTGCGGGCACGCCAATACTCTTCTGTTCCTGGACCGTCACGACTGCAACTATCGGCCGGTGAATCCGGCCGGTAAGCAGCTCGAGGGGAATCCGTGCGAAATTCTGGGCGGGATGCCTGTTGCCGTTCGCGGGATGCCGGACGGTTGTCCGCGACTAGGGTCCGGCCGCCTGCCCGGCGAGGATCGACGGGATCAGCGCGCGGACCGCATCCGGTTCGCTCGAGAGCAGGACGACGTCGACGCGGCGATTCTGCGCCATCGCGTCGAGTGAGTCCGCCGTCGTGACCGAACGCGTCGAGCCGTAGCCGATCGCGGAGATCCGCTCCCCCGCGACGCCGCCGACCTCGACGAACCTGCGCAGCACGCTCGTCGCCCTGGCCGAGGAGAGTTCCCAGTCGGTCGCATAGTTCACGGTCACGCCGTGCCGGTCGGCATGGCCTTCGACCGTGACCTCGCGCTTGTCCGCGGCAAGGATCGGCGACATCGCGTCGATGACGGCCGTCGCCTTCGGGCTCAGGGTGGCGAGGTTGGGGGCGAAGAACGCGTCGGTGCCGACGAGCCCGATGGTCAGCCCGCGGGCGTCGATCGTGAACTGCACGATCGAGTCGATTCCCTGCGCGGTGACGGCGGCCTTCAGGGCCGCCTGCACCGAGGAGAGGTCGGCGACTTCCTGGGTGGCGATCTGGAGGTCGGTGAGGGCGGGGCCAGGGGTGGCCGCCGGCGTGGCCGTTGCCGTTGCCGTTGCCGTCGAGGTCGAGGTCGCGCCCGCCGTCCCGAGGTCCTTCGCGGCCGGGTCGTTGGCGTTGGCGTTGGCGGCCGAGACGACAACCCCGGTGGCCGTGTCGATCTTGCCGACGTCGACGGCCCCGAATCCCGTCGCGAGGGAATTCTTGAGCTGAAAGAACTTTTGCGAATCAACCGAAGACATCGCGAACAGCACGATGAACATGCACATCAGCACGGTGACCATGTCCATGTACGACGCCATCCAGCGTTCGTCGACGTGCTCGACGTGCTCCTCCTCCAGGCCGCGACCTCGGCCGCGCCCGCGTCCCCCGCCGTGCCCGCCGCCGGCGCTCATGCTGCCTCGGACAGCGACTTGTCGGCTTTTTCCGCCTTGGCGGCCTTCTTTGTCGGCGCGCTCGGCACCATAGCCCGGAGGCGTTCGCCGAGGAGCCGCGGCTGACTGCCGGCCTGGACGGCGAGAGCGCCCTCCATCAGGAGGGTCATCCGTTCGACCTCGATGTCGGAGAGCCGCTTCAGGCGGTTGCCGATCGGAAGCCAGATGAAGTTCGCCGAAACGAGCCCCCACAACGTCGCGACGAATGCGGCGGCGATCATCGGCCCGAGGGTCGAGGGAGTGTCGAGGTTTTCGAGGACGTGGGTGAGCGAGATGACGGTTCCGATGATGCCGACCGTCGGGGCGTAGCCACCGAGGGTCACGAAGAACTTCGAGGCGTTCCGGCTCAGTTTCGTCGCGGTCGAGAGCTCGTCCTCGAGCAGGATCCGCAGCTCGTCTCCGTCAGTACCGTCCGCGATGTTCTGCAACGCCGTGCGGAGGAACGGGTCGTCGATCGCGTCGGCCTCCTGCTCGAGCGCGAGGAGACCTGCGCTACGAGCCTTTTCGGCGAGCACGACGATCTGGTCGATGACGTCCTGGGGCGGGGTGGTCTTGCCCTTGAACGCGCTGGGAAGGGCCTTGAACGCGTTGAGGGCGTCACTGATGGTTCCGCCGGCGATGCCGACGGCGATCGTGGCACCGAAGACGAGGATCATCGGCGCCGGCAGCAGGATGGAAGAGATCGACGATCCCTCGATCGTGATCATGGCGACCATCGAGCCGAAGGCGAGGGCGATCCCGATCAGGGTTGCCGGATCCATCAGAGCCTCCGCGGGCGCTGCCCGCTGCCCGGTTCGAGTTCGTCTTCGATCGCGTGCGGTCCCATCGGGATCTCCAGGGATCGGGCGCCGGACCGGTAGTCGCGGTCGTCGGTGAGGGAGGCGAGCGAGATCACGTGGGCCCGGAAGCGGGCGATCTTCTCGATGATCTCGTCAAGGGTCTCGATGACGATGAACTTCGCCCCGTCGACCATGACCAGGGTCGTGTCGGGGCTGGCGTGAATGCGTTCGATCAGGTCGGGGTTGATCGCAAATTGGCTGTCGTTCAGCCGTGTCACAACGATCATGGGCCCGTCCCTGTTTCTCGACGGCCACACCGACCGTCAGGCACCACTGTCGGTCGCCGTGTGCCGAAGGTTAGCTCGGGGTATGTGCGGGCAGGCGGATGCCGCGTGCCGGGCCCGCGACGGACCCGGCGCCGGTCGCACCTGCACTGACGGGACTACCGCTTGAGGTTCGTCAGCTCGGTCAGGACCTCGTCGGAGGTCGTGATGATTCGGGCGTTGGCCTGGAAGCCGCGCTGGGCGACGATGAGGTTCGTGAACTCCTGGGAGAGGTCGACGTTCGACATCTCGAGGGACCCGCTCGTCAGGGTGCCCATTCCGGCGGAGCCGGGCGCACCGAGGGCTGCCGCGCCCGAGTTGAAGGTCGACCGGTATTCGGAGCCGCCGGCCTTCTCGAGGCCGCCAGGGTTCGTGAAGGTCGCGAGGGCGATCCGGCCGATGGACTCCTGCTTTCCGTTGCTGAAAAGTCCGACGAGGGTGCCGTCCTTGCCGAGGGTGAACGAGGTGAGCGACCCGGCCGCGTTGCCGTCCGTGCTCGTGGCGGTGACCGAGGTCAGACCGGAGAAGCCCTCGAGCTTCGAGAGATCGACTGCGACCCCGCCGACCGTGAGCGAGTTGCCCGTGCTGCTCAGGACACCGTTGGTGAAGGTCAGGACCGGGGCGGGAGTCGTCGTCGAGGCGGGCACGGATGCGACTGTCCACGCGGCCGGGGACCCCAGGGCCGCGTTGTTCGTGAAGGTCAGGGAGACCTGGCTGGCGGTTCCGCTCGCGTCGTAGGACGTGAACTCGCGGCTCAGGACCGTGTCCTTGGCCGCATCAGAGGGCAGGTTTCCGGTGACGCTCGCCGTCGCAGACGCCTTCGCCCCGATGACGGCCTGAAGCGGCAGGGTGATGTTTCCCGTCGCCCCGCCCTGGTTGATCACGCCGTCGACCGCGTTCCAGCCCTGCACGATCGCGCCGGAGGGCGACACGAGCCGGCCCTGGGCGTCGAAGTCGAAGTTGCCGGCGCGGGTGAAGAGCGTCTCGCCACCCTGCTTGGTCACGAAGAAACCGTCGCCGGAGATCATCACGTCGGTCGCGCGACCGGTCGCCTGCGAGGAGCCCTGGGCGAAGTTCGTGGAGATGCCGGCGACCTGCACGCCGAGGCCGACCTGCGCCGGGTTGGTGCCACCGACCGTGGCCTGGGGCGAACCGGCACCCTGGGTCAGCTGGGACAGGGTGTCCTGGAACTGGGTGGAGGACGACTTGAATGCCGTCGTGTTGACGTTGGCGATGTTGTTCGCGGTGACGTCAAGCATGGTCTGGTGTGCGCGAAGGCCGGAGATTCCGGAGTACAGGGAACGAAGCATGGGATGCTGCCTTTCGAAACGGTAACGGTGGAAAGTGTGTGGTGAATGGGACCCGGACGCGCCGGGCGTCAGGCCGTGGTGGCCGCTGGGGCAGGGGTGGTCGCTGGGGCAGGGGTGGTCGTGGTCGCCGGGGTCGTGACCCCGGAGATCGCGTCGAGCTTGACGCTCACTCCCCCGACCGTGACCTGCGGCACCGAGCCTGCGTAGGACACGGCGGAGGCGACTCCCGTGACCGAGGTGCCTGAGGCATCCGTGTATGTCACGTTCTGCCCGACCAGGGAGGCAGCCCCCATGCGCATTTGGAGCGAGAAGCTCTCGTCGGACGTCGTCGACAGGGCCGTCAGCTTCTCCATCATGGAGAGCTGCGTGGTCTGGCTGATCATCTGGTTCGAGTCCATCGGCGAACTCGGGTCCTGGTTCTTCAGCTGCGTGACGAGCAGCTTCATGAAGGCCTGGGAGTCAAGGGTCTGGCTCGGCGTGCGCGTGGCGGTCGACGCGCTGTACACGCCGGCGGTCGGGGTCGCGGCGCCCGTTGCTCCGGCTGCCGATGCGGCCACGATGGCGTCGATCGTCATGGGTTCTCTCTTCTCGTGCTTCTCGTGGTTCTCGTGGTCGTGTTCTGGAACGGGTTCTGGACGGTCATCCGCCGGGCTGTCACTCAGGCCAGCACATCGACGGAGGGGCGGTAGCCGAGGGGTTCGTCCCGGTACGTCGGTCGGACCGCCGGGCCGGACTCCCGGGCGTCGCCCGGTTGGTCGGGTGCCCGTGCGGATCCGGGATCCGCACTCGTCCGGGCCTCCTGCCGGCCGGGGGCGCCGAAGGCACCGGAGCCGCCCGCGCGGGAGTCGTCGGGCTGGGAGTTGCCGGACAGGTCGAGCCGGGTGTCCGTGCCGCCCTGGGCGAGGTCGCGGCGCAGTTCGGGCAGGATCGCGCGCAGCGCATCCCGAGCGAGGTCGGTCGGGGCGAACAGCTCCACCCGGATCGAGCTGCCGCCGATGTGCGCCCGCACGGTCACGGGGCCCAGGTTGTCGGGGTTCACGGTGATCGTCATGGCGTGTTCGCCGTTCGCCGCCCCGATCAGGCTTGCGAGGCCGCGGCCGACCTGGCCGGCCAGCGGCAGGTCGGCCAGTTGCGCCGCGCCCGGTGTCGCGGTCGAGGCCCCGGCAGCGGATGCCGCCGCGACGGCCGCATTCGCCGTGACCGTGTGCAGCGCGGTCGGGAACGCAGTGCCGGCAGAAGTCGGATCGATGGTGCCCATGGCCGTGGCGGCGGAGGCGGACGCGGTGCCCGTGGGCGCGGCTGTTGCCGCGGCCGCTGCTGAACCGAAGGCGGCGCCGGAGTCGGCGACCACTCCCCCGAGGGAGCCGCCCGTGCCGGGGTTGCCCGAGCCGGCGCTGTCCGAAGCGGCGCTGTCCGAGCCGGCATTCGCCGAACCGCGGCTGTCCGCGCCGTGGGTGTCCGAGCCGGCGCTGGTCGAGCCCGTGGTGACCGCCGCGGCGGCTCCCGAGTCGACGGGGGCCGCGGCCGGAAGACCTGAGTTCGTGTCGCCTGGTGCGCCAGCGGCCCGGGTTGCTGCGACGGCCGCCCGGCCGGCCAGGTCCATGAGGCCGGTCACCGCCGCCCCGGAACCAGGCGCGGCGGCCGCCGGACCGGTCGCTGGACCGGTCGGGACGGCCTGACCGCTCGTTGTGTCCGTTCCGTCGGTGCCCGCACCGGGGGTGGTGCCGTGGGAGGTGCCAGAGGTGGCGCTGCCAGGGGTGTCGGTGCCGAGGTTCGGGCCGGCCGCTGCGCCGGTCGCGGGGTTTCCGGGGACGCTGGCCGGTGAGGTGGTTTCGGCCGTTACGTTCCCGGTCTGGATATCCGAGGATGATCCACCCGCCTGTGCGCCGTCGACCAGAGTCTGCGCTGCCGCGGTGCCGACGCCGGCCAATGCGCCGCCGAGAGTCGCGGAACCGACCGCCGCCGGAACCGAGAACGTCGAACCGGGCGCGACCGACCCGAGAGGCACTGGACCGGCAGCCGCGCTGTCACCGCGGGCGGCGCCCGCAGCAGCCGTCGACGCAGAGAGTGATGCCGCATCCGCCGTGAGCAGGTCGCGCCTGACGGTCTCCCGTGCGTGGCCCGCGACCTGCTGCGCTGCCGATGCACCGGAGCTGTCGGAAACTCCGCCGGCTCCGCCCGCCGACTGGCTCGATGAGACTTCCGTGCGCGTCGATCCTCGACTGGAGGAACCCGCTGGTTCCGCCTGGACATCCCGCTCATGGTGGGCGCCTCGTGCCGCCCGGGCCGAGCGCACGTCCCTGGCGATCTGCACCGACCGGACCACGCGCGCGTCCTGCGCATCCCGGGCAGTCTGTCCGGATGTGTCCGCGGAATCCTGTGCTGACGCCTGTGCGCTTTGCCGTTCTGACGTCCGCGCCGCCGACGCCTGTGCCGCTGACGCGCGTGTTGCCGACGTCCGGGAGGCGGAGTGCGCCGAGGAGCGTGCGGCGGACGCGTCCAGGCGCTCGCGGGCGGCGGCATCCGCGGTCGAGCGCGACAGCGCCGCCTGGGCGGCCCGTGCGGTCACGGCCTGCGTGTCCACGGAGGCACTCGCGGCGTCACGACGCTGGGTCGTACCGGCGTCCCGGGCCGTGTCGAGCGCGGAGGCGAAGCTGCCCGCACTCGGGTTCGCTCCGGTACCCGTGCCGTTCCCGGTGCGGGTTTCCGTCGCCGAACGCGCGAGCAGGGCCTGGGCGTTGGCGCGGGCGAGGGAGGCGTGCGCGGACACCGCGCTTCCGAACGACGCGGCCATCAGGAGGCGCCCTTCATCATCGAGGCGAGTGCGGCGCTGAGCAGGTCGGCGGTGCCGGAGGTCGCGGCGACCTTCGCCGCTGTCAGGGCGGTTGCCGAGGCCGTCGAAGCTGTGCTGGACGTGGCGGGGGCGTCCGGGATCACGCGGCGGATGGTGTCGATGTCTGAGTCGTCCATGTAGGCCTCGACCTGACACACCGTGCGGCCCTCGTAGGGCGCGTGGATGACCTTGTGGTTGCCGGCATAGATCAGGATGTGTTCTCCGCCGCCGGTCACGATCAGGTCGCCCGGCTTCGCGTCGGCGAGGGAGCCGACTTCGGTGCCGATCTTCATCTGGCCGGAGACGAGCCGGGGAACGGAGATGCCCATGTCGGCATAGACCTTCTGTACGAGGCCGGAGCAGTCCATGCCGCTCGAGCTGGTGCCGCCGAAGACGTAGGGAACGCCGAGGTATTTCTGTGCCGAGGTGACGATGTCGGTTCCGGTCACGCTGCCGGTGGCGACGCCCGCGCCGCTGGCCGCGCTCGTCGCCTTGCTGGCCGCGGCCGCAAGGGCGTCTGCGAAGGTCGCTGCGGTTCCGGTGCTGTCGGCCGTCGTGGCGGTCGTCGCCGAAGCCGCGGTCGACGCCGTCGACGCCGACGCGGCATTCAGCGCGTCGAAACGTGCGAGGGTGGCCTGGATCGTGCTGATCCGGCTCAGGGCGTCGACCATCGTCATCGGGTGCCTCCGGCCTTGCGGCGGTGCCACCCGGTCGACGCGATCTCGTCGAGCACGGTCTGCTCCGCGCGGAGGTCTTCGGCGGCGATGAAGAGGCCGTGCCGGCCCTCGAGCTTTTCGAGTCCGACGGACTCTGCCCGCTTCGCGGCGAAGGCAGCATGGGCGGTCTCCGCGGTCTGCCGGTATTCCCGGCCGAGAGCGTCGAGGTCGGCGAGCATGCTCTGTGCCGAGGTGCGGCCGGCCGCGATCGCGGCGAGGGATGCGGCGCCGGTCGCCTCAGTCGGCAGCACGGTCAGGGCCGCGGATGCCTCCGCGCGCCTGGCCTGGTTGGAGTTCAGCAGGGCGTTGGCCGCGGCGAGTTCCCCGGCAGCAGCATCCTGCTGCAGGTGGCGCAACCGAAGGAGTCCGGCAAGGGCGAAGTCGCGTTTCATCAGATGCCTCCGAACAGCCGGGTGAGCCGGGTGAGCTGGTCCCAGGCGAGCGGGGCGGACGTCTGGTCGTCCATCCGCTGCTGCAGGAATTCGTTGATCGCGGCTTCGTTGTCCACGGCCGCGTCGACGAGCGGGTTGGTGCCGGCCTTGTACGCACCGACGTCGAGGAGGTCCTGGGCGTTCCTCCGCGCGGCGAGCACCTTGCGGAGAGTTCCGGCCAGCCGGTTCTGCTCGGGGGTGTTGACCCGCGAGGCCACCCGGGAGATCGAGGCGAGGGCGTCGACGCTCGGGAAATGGCCCTGGACTGCAAGCCTGCGGTCGAGGACGACGTGTCCGTCGAGGATCGAGCGTGCGGCATCCGCGATGGGCTCGTTGTGGTCGTCGCCGTCGACGAGCACCGTGTAGATGCCGGTGATCGAGCCGGACTGGTCGGTGCCCGCACGCTCGAGGAGGCGCGCCAGCAACGAGAACGTCGATGGCGGGTAGCCGCGGGTGGCCGGGGGTTCTCCGACGGAGAGGCCGATCTCGCGCTGGGCCATCGCGACCCGGGTGAGGGAGTCCATCATCAGCATGACGTCTGCGCCCTGGTCGCGGAAGGATTCGGCGATGCGGGTCGCCACGAAGGCCGCGCGCAGGCGCATCATCGCGGGTTCGTCCGAGGTCGACACCACGACGATCGAGCAGGCGAGGCCCTCCGCACCGAGGTCGTCTTCGAGGAACTCGCGAACTTCGCGGCCGCGCTCTCCGACGAGGGCGATCACGGAGACCTGGGCGTCGGTGCCTCGGGCGATCATCGACAGCAGCGAAGACTTGCCGACCCCGGAGCCGGCGAAGAGGCCCATGCGCTGGCCGCGGCCGACGCTCGTGAGGGTGTCGAGCACGCGCACGCCGAGCTGCAGCGGTGTCGTGATCCGCGATCGCTGCATCGCGGAGGGGCTGTCGTGGTCGATCGAGACGTATTCCTCGACGACGAGGGCGCCCTTCCCGTCGATGGGGCGGCCCATGCCGTCGATGACGCGGCCGAAGAGACCGTTTCCAGTGGGCACGAAGTGCGGGGTGGCGTCGGACCGGACCGGCGCGCCGACCCGGATCCCGGTCATCCGGCCGAGCGGCATGCAGCGGATGCCGTCCTGCGTCGTCGCGACGACTTCAGCGTCGATCTCGGCGTCGTTCCCGATCGCGACAAGGTCACCGATCGCGGAGTTGAGCCCGCGAACCTCGAGGCCGAGGCCGACGATGGACGAGACCACGCCGACCCGCTCGGGGCGGGCGACGCGAAGTGCACGCGCGAATGCTTCGGGGCGCGGTTCCCAGGTGAGGGTCATCGGGTTCCCCCGAGGAGCGCGGCACGCGCCCGCTCGAACGCGGTGCCGATCCGGGCGTCGAGGAAACCGTCCGCGAACTCGGAGACGGCGTCCCCGCGGTCGAGCGACGGGTCGGCCTGGAACTGCACGCCGGTTGCGGCGAGCACGGCCGGGTCGATCACGGCGAGGTCGGCGGGATGCATGCGCACCACGTTCGGACGTGTCGGCGACGCAGGGTCGAGCGCGCGGCGGAGGGCCAGTCGTGCGGCGCCCACTCCGTCACTGAGCTCGTACCCGATCACGGCCTCCGCGAGGTCGAGCGCCGTGGCGAGCAGGGTGTCTTCGACCTCGAGCAGCACCGGCTGGGTGCGCTCGTCGAGCGCGTGGGTCGCGGCGGTGAGGAGGCCGACGGTACGGTCGAGCTGCGCCTGCACCTGCCACACCCGGGCGGCGTGGTCGGCCTCGAGGCGGGCGATCTGGGCAGTGATGTCGCCCGCGGCGGCCCGCATGCCCGCTGTGTAGCCGGCTGCGTGTCCCTGGACCCGTGCGGTCTCGAGAGTGTTGTCGCCGGCGACAGCGCGCAGGGTCGGGAAGGAGATCGCTGAGAACGGCGGGTCGCCTGCGGTCGCTGCGGTCGGGCGGGCGACCGGGGTCGCCGTCGTTACGGCTGCGGGCACGGTTCCGGCGGCTGGGCCGGATGCGTCCACGAGCACGGGCTCGGCGTGGCGGAACGGGATGGCGGGGCTAGACAACATAAGCGTCCTCGTCGGCACGCGTCACCGTGATGCTGCCCTGGGCCTCGAGGTCGCGGATGGCGCGCACGATGGTCGCGCGGCCTTCCTCGACCTGGGAGACACGGACTGGCCCGAGCGCGCGGATCTCGTCGTCGAGGATCTCCCGGTTGCGTTCGGAGAGGTTCTTGCGGATGATCTCGATGACGCCCTCGGTGGAGCCCTTCATCGCGATCGCGAGGATTCCGGCGTCGATGCCGCGCAGCACCTGCTGCACGTCGCGGTCCTCGAGGCGGACGATGTCGGCGAAGGTCAGCATCCGGGCGCGCACCTGTTCGGCGAGCACCGGGTCCCGGGCGTCGAGGGCTTCGAGTAGCGAGCGCTCGGTGGCGACATCCGCCCGGTTGATGATCTCGACGAGCGGCTGGATGCCGCCGACGACCTCGACAGAGTCCCTGGTGGAGGTGACGGCGCCGACACGGGCCTTGAGCGAGTCGGTCACGACGCGGATGGCTTCGGGAGTCGCCGTTCCCATTCCGGCGATGCACTGGGCGACCTCGGCGGGCAGGGTGCCTTCGAGGCCGGCGATCACGGCGGAGGCATGTTCGGGCCGGAGATGGGCGAGCACGAGGGCGATGGTCTGCGGCAATTCGCCGTCGAGGAGGGTGAGGACCTGGAGCGGTTCCGCCGTGTCGAGGAATTCAAAGGCCTTGCCCGCCATCGAGGACGCGACCCGGCTCATGACCCCGGCGGCGCGTTCTGCACCGAAGGATGCCTCGAGCAGGCCGACCGCGTAGGCGTGGCCGCCGCGAGGGGAGCGTGTTCCGCGCATGGTGAGGTCGTGGAATTCGAGGACCGTCGTCTCGGCGACCTCGGTGTCGACCCGGCGCAGCTGCACCATCTCGGCAGCGATATCGGCGGCTTCTGCCTCGCTGAACTGCTTCATCACTTCGGAAGCGCGGTCGTGCTCCATGTTCATCAGAACGATGGCGACCTTCTGGGTTCCGGTCAGGGGAACCTGGGGGTCGATCATGCGGGCTGCCGATCATCCATGAGGCCGCGGAGGTATTCAGCGGTCTTCTTCGGGTCGCGCTGGGCGAGGGCGTCGATTTCGACCCGCATCCGCTCGGAAGCAACCGGCGGGGTGAACGCCGGAGCGCCGAAGGCGATGGTGGGGCTCGGGTCGATCATGATCGGCGCGATCGGGGCGCCGAGGCCGAACGGCACCGCGGCCGGAGCGAGGGCCGGGCGCACCTGGAGCATCTCGTCGACCTCGATCGATTCGCGGCTCTGGCGACGGGAGCGGCGGGCGTAGAGCAGCATGCCGAGGATCAGGGTGATCAGGATGCCGGCGGTGATGATGCCGATGCGCACGATCTCGCCCATCCGGTCCGCGGAGGTCTGGGCATCCTGCTGGGCGAGAGCCGCCGCCGCGTCTGTGGCGGCCTGGCCGTTGAAGCTGACGACCTCGACCGTGACGGCGTCGCCCCTGGTCGAATCGATGCCAGCAGCCGAGGAGACGAGGCTGGTCACGTCGGCGACGTTGACGCTGCCGATCGTGTCCTTGTTCACTGCGACGGAGATCGTCTGGCGGTTGACGGCGCCTGCCGGGATCGTGCGGGTCTCGGTGACCTTGTTGACCGCGTTGTTCTTCGTGGTGTCCGCAGAGGTGAAGGAGCCGTCGGTGCTCGTTCCGGTGGGCGTGGTGGTCGTTGTCGTGGTGCCGAGCACCCCGGCCGCTCCCGAGGCACCGGTGCCGGTGTACGTCTCGGTCTTGACGGCCTCGTTGAGGGCGGGAGCGTTCGTCGGCGAGGTGAACGATTCCTCGACGCGGGAGGCCGACTGCGCGCTCATGTCGGCTGCGACCACGACGGTCGCGTTGCCGGCGCCGAGCACCTTGTCGAGCATGGCCTGGACCGAGCCGCGCACGCGCTGTTCGTAGTCGGTGGACTGCTCGGCGCCGGTTCCGGTGACGCCGGTGCCGACGGCCGAGAGCACGATGCCCTTGGAGTCGATCACGGCGACATCTGTGGGCTTCATGCCGTCGATCGAGGCGCTCGTGAGGTGCACGATGGCCTGGACCTGGTCGCTCGAGAGGGTCACGCCGGTCTGGGTGGCCACGAAGACGGATGCCGTGGGGTCCTGCTTCTCGGACACGAACACGGTGTCCTTGGGGATGGCGAGGCGCACCGATGCGGTCTTGACGCCCCGCATGGCCTGGATCGTGTTGGCGAGCTCGCCCTCGAGGGCCCGCTTGTAGGTCACCGACTGCTGGAACTCGCTCGCGGTGACGCCCATCTTGTCGAGCAGCGAGTATCCCCCGGTGTCCGAGGTCGGCAGGCCGGCCGCGGCCGCCTTGAGTCGCTCGGCGTAGACATCCGCCTGGGGAACGAGGATCGTCGCGCCGCCGTCGCTGAGCTGGTAGTCGACCTTGTCGGTCGCGAGCTGGTCGACGATCGCGCTCGCGTCGGCGCCGGCGAGCCCGGAGAACAGCGGCGTGTACGCGGGCTTCGTGGCCCACATCGTGAGCGCGGCGATGCCGAGTGCGAGTACTGCGACGCCGATGATGGCGACCGTGCGCTGCGCGATGGTGAACTCACGGATGTTCTGTCCGAGGCGCTGGAAGAAGGAACTGATCTGGCGGGGCATCAGGCCTGCATCCTCATGATCTCGTTGAAGGCGTCGACGCCCTTGTTGCGCACGGCGGCGACGAGTTCGAGGCTCACCTGCGCGCGGGTGGCGGCGATGGTGGCGCTAGCAATGTCGTTGAGGTTGCCAGTGACGGCGGCGACGGCCTGAGTGTTCGCGGTCGACTGCAGCTGCTGCAGGTTGTCGACGGCGCCGGCCATCGCGGTTCCGAATCCGGAGCCGTCCGTGGCCGTCGTAGCCTGGCTGGACTGCGTCGCCTGCACGCTCTGGGTGGCCTGGGTGGCCTGGCTGGCCTGGAGCGCGAGCGCCCCGATGGATGCGATGGTCATCAGGCACGGCCGATCTGAAGTGCTGCTTCGTAGGTTGTCTTGGCGCGGTCGACGACGGCCGCGTTCGCCTGGTAGCCGCGCTGGGCCATGATCAGGTCGCCCATCTGTTCGCCGAGGTCGATGTCGGGGTGGCGCACGTAGCCGGCGGCGTCGGCGAGCGGGTTGGTCGGGTCGGAGACGAGGATGCCGGTCGCCGAGCCCTGTGCGGTGCCCGCGACCTCGACGCCGTTCACACCCACGCCGGCCTGCGCCACGATGTAGCGGGCCTGGAAGGCATTGCCGCTCGTCGGCGTGACGGTGTTCACGTTGGCGATGTTGTCGGCGATCGCGTCGAGCCACTTGCGGTGCAGGGTGAGGCCGGAGCCGGCGATTCCGATCGCGTCGAGGCTCATCAGGCGGTCCTCATCGCGGCGCGCACGGCGCTGAACGGCATGTTCATTGCCTGGGCCGCGAACTGGTACCGGAGCACGGTCGAGGTGTTCGCGAGCGTCTCGGTGTCGAGGTTGACGTTGTTGCCGTTGACGTTGGTGGGTTCGAGCGAATCCGTCGTCGTCGCGGTCGTGCTGCCGCTGCCGTTCGCCACGGACTTGGCCAGGGCGGACTCGAACGCGACCTGCTTGGCGTGGTAGTTAGGCGTGTTGACGTTGGCGATATTGCTCGCGATAGTGCTCTGTCGCAGAGACAGTGCGGCCAGTGCGCTCGTGAGAGCGGTGGAGGTCACGGATTCAAGCACGGTTACCCGATTCGTCGTCAGATGTACTGGACGGCCGGTCCGTGGCCTGGTGCGAGCAATCCGTGCTCGTATCTAGCTATCGGCCCGGTTCCGGCCCACGTAAGGACTTTCTCTCCCGATTCATCTGCTTGGCTCGAAAGGGGGGTTCGACGGCCGTTTCAGCCCGCCGCCCGACCGCCATTCCGCCCATCCGCCTGCCCGCCCGTCCGCCTGTCCGCTCACTCGGTCTGTCGGTCGCTCGGTCTGTCGGTCGCTCGGTCTGTCGGTCGCTCGGTCTGTCGATCGCTCGGTCGCTCGGTCGCTCGGTCGCTCGGTCGCTCGGTCGCTCGATCGCGTCAGTCGTCGTCGCGAAGAATCTCGCTCTTGCTCCTGAGGAGGATTGGTCTCTGCTCGGGGTCGAGTTCGGGTGGTGGGGTGAGCCAATACCGGCCGGCGTCGTCTCTGGTGATTCGCCAGTGCTCGTTGTGGAGCCGGAGGTGGTCGGCCCGGCAGAGCAGGATGCCCTCGTCGAGGTTGGTTTGGCCGGTGTCGTCTTTCCAGTGCTGGATGTGATGCGTCTCGGTCCAGGAGGGTGGTCGGTCGCAGCCGGGCTACATGCAGCCCCCGTCGCGAATAGCGAGCGCGGCCCGTTGGGCGAGGGAGAAGGTGCGTTGTTCGCGGCCGAGGTCGATACCGTGGCCGTTGTCGTCGAAAGTGACGTCCAGAATCCCGGTATCGCAGAGGTTGCGCTCGAGGGTTTCGGTGGAGACAGTGACCGCGGTTCCCTCGATGACGCCCGGCTCGACAGTGGGAGCCTCGGTTTCGGGGTTCGGACCGGCGGCGGATGCGGGTTCGTCCACGGCGGCGGGAGTCGGCCGGCTCGGTTCGGTCCCACCGGCTCCGGTCCCGGTCGGTTCGGTCGCGGTGGGTTCGGTTCCGGTGGGTTCGGTCCCGGTTGGTGCAGTAGCGGTGGGTGTGGCGCTCCTGGGGCGGATGGTGACCATGCGGACAGCAGGGCTGCGGCCGCCGGCGATGCGTTTCGGGTCGGCTTTCACGCCGAGTTTCGTCAGGGCGAGGAATGCGTCCGCGGTGAGCTGTTCGGTGGTGCGCGGGTCGTCTTGCACCCGCTTAGCCCACGTGGCCTGCTCCTTGTCGACGAAACGGACCCCGCCCCGGCGGGGGCTCGTGATGGCGTCGTAGGTGCTCAGAAGGTATTCGCCGTCTTCGGGGGCGAAGAGGCCGACCATGCGCACCTGGCCGGTGGATAGGCGGTAGAACCGCAGGGACCGGTCGTCGTAGGCGGCTTTCTCGCGGGCGGCGATGCCGGCCTCATCGAGCACGTCCCGCACCCGGCGGGCCCGCTTGAACAGCTGGTCCGCGTTCAGGGTTCGAGCTTCGGCGAGGAGCCGGGTGAGGGCGCTGGCGAGTTTCTCCGGGGTGATCGCCCGGTCCAGGTCGCCCAGGCCCTTCCGGAGCGACTCCGCCTTCTCCACGCTCAGCCACCCCTCGGCGAGGGCCCGGCCGATCGGTGCGTGCCACGGCGGCACCGCGGCCGGTGGAACCGGCCGGTCGACCGGCGGGAGGTCTGGAGCGGCTCCTTCGCGGGGCGGGTTCTCGTCGAGCAGCTTCTGGGCTTCGGCGGCTTCCCGGGCGGCCTTTTCGGCGGCGTCAGTTTCCGCGAGCAACCGGCCGACCGCGAGCAGCTTGGCCGCGTCGCCCTTGCTCGACCCGGAGATGGTCTGGAGCAGGTCCTCGGGGGTCCGGTAACCTTGCCGGGCCGCGAGGCCCTTCCCGCCGAGCTCGGGACGCGACCGCCGGGCCAGGGCCGCCGCGAACCACGCCGCCTGGGTGTCCAAGGCCCGCCGGGCTTCCGCAATCAACGCGTGCCCTTCGAGCACCGCCTCATCACTGAGCGTGTCGACAGCGGCGGACGAACCGCCCAGCCCGGTGACGACACCCGCCATCGACCGCAACCGGCCGAGCACGCCGCCATGCACCTGATTGCGCAGCACCGGATCGCCGTGCGGCTGATCGGGTGAAGCGGGCGACTCCGGGAGGTTGGTCATGCCTCAAAGTTACGACGGACCACCGACATTCTTTGAGCATGGCTCAGGTATGTAAAAACGATCGCTGATCAGGCACCTGTTGAGGAGAAGCCCTAATAAAAGAGTCCGCTCAGCCGGTGACATCTAGATAGACGGACGCGTTGGCGCGCTGGGCGGTGAGGATGGTGCGCACCGCGGAGAGGTGGGCTCCGGCGGAGCGCCGGGCATCCTCGATCTCGCGGATCAACTCGAGTTGGCCGGCGATGAGCAGCCGGGCGCGCTCCTCGAGCTGCACGGGAAGCTGCCCGAGGTGTTCGGGCGCGCGCCACTGAACGCCGGTCGAGAACCGCTCCCCCTCGATCGCGAGCACCGCGTTGCGGGTACCGCTGCCGAGGCTGCGCTCGAGCTCGTCGAGCACGCGCAGCCACTCCTCATACGATCCAGCCGGCCTAGGCATAACCGAGCTCTCCCCCGACTCGGGCAGCCATCGGCTGTGCGGGCGCCTGCTGTGCAGCCTCGTGCCAGGTCTGGCGCAGCGGCTCGAGGAGGGCGATGCACTCCACTGTCCCGTTGACGTCGCGGTGCACATTGGCGCTCATCAGCGCGTTCTGAACGTAAACGTAGATCGCGAAGAGGCCTTCGCCGCCGTCCCAGGCGTCCACATTGAGTGAGGACGACAACTCGGACACAATCGCCTGCGCGTGCTGCAGGTTCTCGGATGCGACCGGCCAGTTTTCGGAGTGCTGTGCCGCTTCCGCACGGTTCAGGTCCAGGAGGAGCCGGTCGTACAACATCGTCAGGAGACGCACCGGCGTTGCCGACAGAATTGCTTCGCGGTTCAGCTGCGCGCGTCGCGCCTGGGTGCCACCCATCATGCTCATAACAGCCATCATCATCCTGTGGTCGAGGTGGAGGAACTGGGCAGCCCGGCAACCTGCGCGGTAAGCCAGGTGGACTGAGCCTTGAGGGCGCTGAGGGAGACTTCCAACGCGGTGTACGTGCTCTGCAGGGTCGCCCGACGCGTCGCAAGGCTGACGTCCCATGCGTCGATCCGCGTGCTCATATTCTTCACGGAGGTCTGCTGGCCGGTGATCTGGCCCGTGAGCTGCCCCGTGTACTTGTCGGAGACCGCAGTCGCAGCGGCCGCAACCCGGGTCGCAATCTCCTGAACGGCGGCCTTGACCGTCGTCGGATCCTTGGCCAGAGCAGTCGCGAACTTCGCCGCGTCGAACTCCATGGTGCCGGTCTTGGTGATACTGATGCCGTACTCGGAGGGAGAGTGTCCGTTGATGGGCGAGGATGCGGCCGAGAGGAGTTTCTGGCTGACGTCGCGAACGCTGCTGTTCCCGGTGAAGACGCCCGGCGACATAATGGCCGCGCCAGCCGCATTCGTGCTGTTGGTGACCACGGTCTGCGTTGAAACACTCGCGAAGATGCCGTTGAGAGAACTGACAAGACCCGAGGCGACGGAACTGATCTGCGCATCGTCGCGGGCGACCTTGATCGTCACTGGAGCGGTCGACTCCGCGGAAACGGTGATCGCAACACCGGGAAGCAGGTTCGAGAAAGTATTGGTGCCCGAGGTGATGGTCTGGGTGGCCGCGGTACCGGCCCACAGCGTCACGCTGGCGTCGCCAGCGGTGCGGATGACCGCGGCCCCGGTGGCCGTGAGCAGGTTCGGGGCGGTGGCCGCCGTGACCTCGGCTTTGGTGCCCTGATACACGGTGAAGGCGTTGGCCGCTCCGGTGCTGTTCCCGGTGAACTGCAGCCGGTATTGAGCGGTACCGCCGGCATCGACGCCGGAGGCCACCTTGGTCGCCGTTACTCCGGTTCCTGCGGCGTTGACCGCGGTGGCCATGTCGTCGAGGGAGGTGGAGGCGGCGGAAATCTCGGTGCTGACACCGTTGGCGACGATCGTGAGCACGGCCGGCGTTGCGGGCCACGCCGTCATGGCCGCCGAGACACCCACCTGGTTACGGGCAAGGGCGCCGACGACGACGTCGAGCTGCCCGGCAGCGGCGCCAGGAGAGAGCGCGGTGGTCACGGTCGGCGAGCTGCTCGTTGAAGCGTAGAGATCGAGAGAGGTTGGCTTGGATGTGGTCGTGGCGAGGGTCGCAAGCGCGGCGACCTGTCCATTGAGGCCTTGGAGGGCCGAGATCAGGGTCTGCGACTTCGCAACGGATGCCTTGAGCAGCGCCTGGGGCTGAGCCTCGACGGTCATGAGGGAATTGATCAGGGACGTGGTGTCGAGACCGCTCACGAGTCCGTCGATTGCGTTGGTCATGCCTCCACCTCCTCAGGGAAGAGCTTCAAACTGGGATTCATGCTGCTGATACAACGTGCTGCTAATACGACGTGGAATGGCTGGCGGTGACCGAGGGATGAGGTCCAGTTCATCTCTCGGTCACCGCCAGCCATAGTTCACCGTACGGTTTCCCGAAAGGTCATCTACTCCGGGTTAGCGGAGGAGTGACAGCACGCCCTGGTTGGACTGGTTCGCCTGCGCGAGCATGGCGGTACCGGCCTGGGTCAGGATGCTGGA
This sequence comes from Cryobacterium sp. 10I5, assembly GCF_035019865.1. Taxonomy (NCBI): domain Bacteria; kingdom Bacillati; phylum Actinomycetota; class Actinomycetes; order Micrococcales; family Microbacteriaceae; genus Cryobacterium; species Cryobacterium sp. 10I5. The sequence goes on along the minus strand of NZ_JASJVI010000032.1, from coordinate 2,965 downwards.
GCGGGTGTACTTGACCATTTCCGAGGCCATGTCGGTGTCGCGGATTCGCGAACCGGCAGCGGTCAGGTTCTCGGTCGAGACGGCGAGCGTCTTGACGACAGACTCGAACCGGTTCTGGGCGGCACCGAGCGATGCACGAGCGGTTGAGACCTTGCCAATCTGAGTGTCGATGATATTGATCGCAGCTGCAGCGGACGTTGCGGACGAGAAGTCCAACGCACCCGACGGACCAGCTGTGCTGGCGCTAAGTCCGCCGTTTACGGCGTAGGAGACGGTCGCTCCGGCGGTCGAGCCGACCACGAGCTGGTTGCTGCTGTTCACCGACGCAGTGAGGTTGCCGGCCGCAAAGCCCGAGTCCTTGTTCAAAGCATCTGCAACGGACTGGACGGTGGTCATGGTTCCGGCAGCAGGGAGCGCTCCGGTCACGACCGTACCAGCACCGACGGTGAACGTGAGAGCCGAACCACCGACGGCTGTCGGAGTGAGGACGTCCATGACAGCCGACGGTGAAGTCGAAACCAGGGCTGCCGCGATGTTCTTGACGTTTGCACCGGTCAAGTCGACGGAAATCTGGCTACTCGCCGTCGAGTTTGCGCCGACCTGGAAGCTCAGCGCAGCCTTGGATCCGTCAAGGAGGTTGGTGCCGTTGAAGTTCGTGGAATCGCCGATGCGGTTCAGCTCCTTGGTCAACGCTGTGACCTCAGTGCCGATTGCCTTGCGGGAGTCGGAGTTGTTCGAGTCGTTACCGGCCTGCACGGCGAGGTCACGAACGCGCTGCAGAATGGACTGAACCTCGTTCAAGGAACCTTCAGCGGTCTGCACGACCGAGATGCCGTCCTGGGCGTTGCGGCTGGCGACCGTGAGGCCACCGACCTGGGACTTGAGGCTCTCCGAGACGGTGAGGCCGGCCGCGTCATCCGAGGCACGGTTGATGCGGAGGCCGCTGGAGAGCTTCTCCAGCGACTTGGACATGTCGTTCTGTGTTGCGGCGAGGTTGCGGTACGTGTTGTTTGCCGCGAGGTTGGTGTTGACCTGCATACCCATGATGTGTTCCTCCGTGATTGGGTGTTGATTCGTCTACCCATCCATGGGCTGACATTGAGATCTATCGGCCTTGGCCGATCGTGCGTTAGCCGTTGAGCGAGAAAGTTTCCCGGACCGGGTAAGCGCCGTGGTTGCCGAGGGATCCCGCGGCGGCGGCGTACTTCGCGGCGGCGATCGCCGCGGTGCGCGAGGGCACCGGCAGGCTGATCGGCTGCGTGAGGGGAAGGTCGGTCGCGACGGCGGGCATCCGCTCGTTGACGATGCCGAGCATCGCGTGGTCGGCGAGCCTCGCCAGGTAGGCGCTTCGGCGGGCGGGGGCGACGCGGGACTCCGGTACGTAGTCGGCTTCGTCGTCGGCGTAGTGGGTACCGAGTCCGTCGCGCAGCAAGCGGATGGCCTCCGCGCGCTGCTGGGACACGGCCGAGTGGGTGATGCCGAGGTCTGCCGCGATGTCCTTGACCGGGCGGTCGTCGAAGTAGACCTGCTCGATGATCTCGCGCATCTTGGGCGGGAGCGCGAGCACGGCCGCGCGCAGGTACGCGAGGCGTTCGGCGGAGAGCAGCGACTCCCCCGGCAGCACGGTGCTCGCTGGAATGTACTCGGCGGTCGTGTCGTCGAGGGCGATCACGGTGCGCTCACTGTCGGCAAGGCCGGCAGCGGCAGTCTCCCGGTCGACGCCAAGGGCTGCGGCGATCTCGTCGACGCTCGCGGCACGGCCGAGGGCGGCGGCGAGGGTCTCCTGCACGGCGCGGGTTTCCTTGATGCGGCGGCGGGCGGTGCGGGTGGCCCAGTCGTTGGAGCGCATCTCGTCGGCGAATGCCCCGATGATGCGACGACGGGCGAAGGCGCCGAAGGGAACCCCGAGATCGGGGTTGAAGGCATCCGCGCTCGTGACGAGCGCGAGCGCGCCCGCAGACGCGAGATCATCGCGCGAGAGGTGACGAGCCTTGGCCCAGACCTCGGAAACCAGGTATCCGACGAGGGGCAGGTTGTCGGTGACCAGCCGATTACGCTCTGTGCGATTCACGTCGCAGCCCCCCTGTGTTTCACGAACGGATGATGAGCGAGAGACTTCTGGCAGGGCCAGGATTACTTCGCTTCGTACCGGGTGAGCACTGGGACAAATTCACTGATCGGACAGGGGTTCGGGGCCCCCATAACACAAAGTGTTTTGTCCGCGTGTCAAACCTACAATCAGGCGCCCGTGAGTCGAGCCGTACAGCACCCCCACTCTGGGGGTGGTGATACCCCCCAACCGGGAAACGCCTACCCACCTGAATACGCCCGGCTACCCCCACTTTTGGGAAAGCGTTGTCCTCATTTAGGTGGACATTCCCAGCCGCCACCTGCCAGTCTGGGCACACAGATCGCTTACGTGCGGCAAAACCCTGCCGATAGTGCCATCTGAAACCAGAGTCGACGCGGTCGTGCGTCCCTCGGCCCGACCGGAATCGTGTGGAGGAAATCGTGGGCGCCAATGAACTCTCCGCCCTCCTGTGGCGTGAGCGGGAGCTCCTCGAACTGCTGGTCTTCAAGCTCGACGAAGAGCAGCTGCTCCTGACCAACGGCAAGACCCGCTGGCTCCAGCAGGGCACCCGCGAGGTCGAACAGGTGCTCGGCCACGTGCAGGAAGCCGGCCTTGCCCGCAGCGTCGAGGTTGCCGCCATGTCCGCCGAGTGGGGAACAAACGAAGACGCCACGCTCCGCGAACTCGTCGCCCACGCCCCCGTCGGCCCCTGGACCGAGATCATGACGGCGCACCTCAAGGCCCTCGGCGAGCTCGCCGCCCAGATCAAGGAACTCCGCGACGCCAACGAACACCTGCTGCGCTCGGCCGCACGCTCCAGCCAGGAGACGCTCGCCGACATTCGCGTGAACACGAACACCTACGACGCCCGCGGCACAGCGGATGCGCAGACTC